>JANPCZ010000077.1:0-14256 GCA_031431215.1 Myxococcales bacterium | reverse complement strand
AGCCGATCAGATTTCGTGTTGACGCCCGTCTCCATGTCAGTGACTGCGCACACTGACGGGCCAGGCCTGGGCCGGCCACCGTACGAGCCGTGACTTCTTTCACGCCAGTAGCTCGTCGATACGCCCTGCCCCTGCATTGTTGAACTTCTCGACGGGCGCCCCGAGCGCAGTGGCCAGCGTCGTCCAGAGATCTGCCGTGTGGCGCCTGACGGGCAGGGTGCGTAGGTGATTCAAGTGACGATCTCGATCGGTCGAAAACTATGTCAACTCGCGGCCACATGTTTGGTGACGGGCGCACCCGTCCCATTGACTGAGCCGCCCGTGATGTCCGAAAGGGCTAGTCAAAAAGGACCTGTTCGTTCCGTCGACAAGCCTAGTGGTTGGATCGACCCTACTTGCAGCGCCCGAACCCCACGGCCCGCCCACATTCGGAGGATTCACCATGAGAGGACTAGGTCTCGCTGCCGTCTTTTTCCTGGCGGCACCCGCCTGCACGGGTGATATCGATGCGTCGGGGGGCACCCCGGGCACTGGCGCCGGCCCGTCCGGCGTCAAGCCGCCGGGTGGAACGCCCCCGGGTGGGGTGGGCTCGGCGCCGTCCACCCCGGGAACCATGCCCGGAACCATTCCAGGCACCACCCCCGGCGTCCCCGGCGTCCCCGGCGTTCCCGGCGTTCCGTCGATGCCGCCGGCCCTGAAGTGCGGGCAGCCGCCGACGGCGTCACCCCGCCGATTCTGGCGATTGGATGACGACCAGTACGGCAAAACGGTTGCTGCTGCGGTCAAGGGTCGGTCCGGCGTCGCCAACGACGACCTGGCGGCTCCGACCGGACTCAAGTTGCCGCTTGGGCTCGTCGGCGGTTCCGCCGCCAAGTTCAGTACGGTGGCGAGCAGCCGACACGTTTTGCCACTCGACGCAGAAGACATCGTGATAGCCGCGAGCGACGTCGCTGATCGGCTGATCGCGGATCCGTCGATCGCGGCGTGCGTGAACGGAACGGGGCCGCTGCGCGCATGCCTCGAGCCGCTGCTTCTCCAGAAAGCGGAGCTGCTCTTCCGCCGGCCGGTAGTCGCGGCAGACGTTGCCCACTACCTCGCGGCGGCGGAAGAGGCCGCCCCGGGTGGGCGCCGCGAGGCGGTTGGTCTGGCGCTGCGGGCCCTTCTCGTTTCACCGCGCTTGGTGTTCAGGACTGAGGTCGGCGTCGAGCAGGGCGGCCGACTGCGACTGGACGCCTTCGAGGTGGCCGATGCCCTGAGTTATAGCCTCACCGACGGGCCGCCGGACCAAGCATTGTGGGCTGACGCGAAGAGTGGAGCCCTGGCCCAGCCCGCCGTGTTCGGCGGACACGTCACGCGCCTGCTGGCCGCGGCTGAAAAGAGGGCGTCGGTGCGCAAGTTCGTCCGGGAGTTGTTCAGATACGACGAGGTGATCGCGGCGAACAAGCCTCAAAAGTTTCACAAGCCCGAAACCTTGCTGCAGGAGGCCGATCTCTTCGCCCAGAACGTGATGCGCACGAGCGCGCACAAAGACTTCTTCAAGGGGCTGCTGACTAGCCGCAGCGGCTTCGCTAGCCCTGCCACCGCGCAGAATTACAACGCGACGATGACCGGTACCGCGACCACCTCCCAGCCGTTCACGTTCACGGGCGAACGCCAGGGCCTCTTGGGACACCCGGCATGGCTCTCCGGCCACTCGGAGGCAGACCCGGCCGAGCCCCTGACCATCATCGGTCGCGGCCGGTATTTGTATGAGCGCTTCCTGTGCGCCAAGGCACCGGACCTGCCGATTGGAGTGATTCCCTCCTTTCCCAAGGGCACCCAGACTCTGCGCGAGAAGATGGTGCTCCACAAGAAGGACCCCACCTGCGCCGGTTGCCATCGGCTGCTAGACGGGATGGGCCTTGGCTTCGAGGGATTCGACGAATACGGCCGCATGCGGGATGTGGAGGCCGGCAAACCGGTGGTGCGGACCGGCGAGGTGGTTGGCAGCGGGGACGTGGACGGCATGTACGAAGGCCTGCAGGGCTTGACTGACAAGCTGACGGCCTCGCAAGCCGTAGCCAGCTGCATGGCCGCACAGACGTTCGAGTTCTTCATCGGGCGTGCGCCGGGCGACGGGGATGGCTGCACGGTGCTAGCTGCGCAGAAGGGGTATCAGGACTCGGGCGGTGACCTGGCCGCGATGGTGAAGGCGTTCTTCGAGTCCGACGGATTTCTCTACCGTACCCGCTGAAGTGGAGGCACACATGGACATCAATTCTCGTTCCGCGCTAGCTGCGAAGCATGACCGCCGCCGGTTTCTCGCCCGCATGGGCCTGGGCGCTGCGGCAGCGCCCCTGGTGCTAGGGATCGGCGACTCTCTGATCGGGCGGGCGCTCGGCCAGACCGTGCGCCGGAAGATGGCCCTTTTCTTCGTACACGGGGAGTCCTGGAACGGGGGCACGCACCCAATCACCTACTTGCCCCCCTTCGCCCCCGAACTAAATTTGTCCGGAGCGAACGCGGTCAAAACTCCGGCCGCTGGCCAGGACATGGACAAGCTCATGGGCCCCGCGGACTTCCCACCTTTCTTCGCGGCGCTCGCCCCCTATGCGAGTCGGATGGTGCTCGTCGATGGTCTGCCCCTGGTCGGCGTGGCCGTCGACAATCCTGTTCACGGGCTCAGAAACGCGGTTCTGTGCGCGACAGGGACGGCCGGAAACCCCGGTGGCATCACGATTGATCAGCACGTGGCGGGTGTCCTCAGTCGCGACACGCCGATCAAGAGCCTGCAGTTCGGCATCGGCGCCCGCATCACAGGAGATGAAGTTACGGGTACCTTCGCATCCGGCCCAGGGGCAGGCGTGAAGCACGCCCAGAACCCGAACACGCTCCTTTCCCGGATGGTCGGCACCCGGACCACCGGCACCGGAGGAGGGCCGGCGCCAGCCCTCCTCCCGACCAAACTGCTGGACCTAATCCGCGAGGATCTCAAACGACTTCAAACAGGTCTGGCGGGGCCGGAAAAGGACCCGCTCGGCGAGTACCTGGCCTCGATGGAATCCTTCCAGAAAAAGGAGCAGGCCCTGGCGATGCAGGGATCAATGGGGGGCTGCACGATCCCGGGCTCGCCACCAGCAGGGCAGGGACCAAAGCCGGCCGTAGCTGCGTTCGACTCGATGTTCAGATTGAGCACCCTGGCGCTCAAATGCGGCGTGACGAACGTCATTGGGGCAACCATGGGCAACACCGACCAGCACAACGACTTGGCCTTGTTCGTCGACTACGACTCGCATTCCACGTACGACGCCGCAATGAAAACCCTCACGCCCGTAACGATGGGCTGGGTTGCTACCATGCTGAAAGACCTTGGACCTCTGGCTGACAGCATGACGGTCACCATCGTGCCGAGCAACGGGATCGGCCACACGGGCCCGAAAGAGCACCACGGCTGCCCAACCATCTCGGCGATGGTGTTCGACGGCCCTCGGGCGTTGCGCACCGGCGCGCGGTTCCTGCGCATCAAGCGCCACGCAGCAGATTTCTACGGGACCATGGCCACGGCGCTCGGGGCGCCCGTTGACAGGTTCAACAGCCAGGGGGCGGGGCCCATCAAGGAGCTGCTAGAGTGAGAAAATCCAGCAGGTAGAGGAGGGAAATGCATATCAAACGAAACCTCCTCGGCAGAGGGCCCTGGGAGGCCGCGGTGTGCATCGTGCTCTTGTGCGCCGCCAGCCGGTGTGGCGGGGGCGATGATCAGTGGCCGAGGCCCGAGTCCTTGGTCTGCTTTGTCGGATCTGCGACCGACGGTGCCGGTACGGCTCCGAGGCATGCTCCGACAAGGCGGGCCGGCAGCAGGTCCGTGAGGCTGGACGGCGTTTTCAGCTGACCCGCCACGGCCGTCGTGGCCACGCCGATCGTATGGCCAGGTGCCGGGCGCGAAAGCGGGCCGGAGGTCAGACAGAGAGATCGAGTAGCCCCGCCCTTCACACGCCGTTCAACCTGAGCCCCGCCGGTCGCCCCATCGGGGGTGCTACGCCGGGGCTCGCTTTTTCTGATCCGTGGCCGCGCTCCCCGCGGCCAAAACGCCGCGCTTCCCGGTGGCCGTCTCCATCCCAAGAGCACAGACATCGTTGACTGAGCCGCCCGTGATGTCCGAAAGGGCTAGTCAAAAAGGACCCGATCTTTCCGTCGACTTAGCGGAGTGGCTAGGCCCACCATGCTTGCACGTCAATTCGTTTTACTGCGACGGCCTTTAGCGCCCGAACCCACGTCCGCCACATTCGGAGGATTCACCATGAGAGGACTAGGTCTCGCTGCGGTCTTTTTCTTGCTGGCACCCGCCTGCACGGGTGACATCGATGCGTCCGGGGGAACCCCGGGCCCTGGCGCCGGCCCGTCCGGCGTCAAGCCGCCGGGTGGAACGCCCCCGGGCGGGGTGGGCCCGGCGCCATCCGCCCCGGGAACCCCGCCCGGAAGCCCGCCGGGCGGACCGCCCGGCGGCCCCCCCGGCATGACTCCCGGCGGTCCTCCGTTAGATCCGGCATCCTTGAGTTGCACGAAGCCCGTGACGCTGTCACGCCAGCGGCTGTGGCGGATTGATGACGGCCAGTACGGTAAAACGATTGCTGCCGCCCTCAAGGGTCGGTCCAGCGCCGCCAACGAAGATCTGGCGGCGCCGACGGGACTGAAGGCGCCCTTGGGGATCGTACCCGGCTCCGACGCGATGTTCTCGACGAGGTCGAAAGACCGGCACGTGTTGCCGAATGACGCCGAGGACCTCGTGATGGCCTCCCTCGACGTGGCCGAGCGGTTGCTCGCGGATGCGGCGATTTCGGCGTGCGTGAGCGGGACCGGGCCGCTGAGTGGATGCCTCCAGGCGCCATTGCTCCAGAAGGCGGAGCTGCTGTTCCGCCGACCGGTGGTCGCGGCAGACGTCGCGCACTATCTCACCGCGGCGGAAGCGGCCGTTGCCTCGCCTGGCGGTCGCCGCGAGGCCGCCCGGGTGGCGTTGCAGGCACTTCTGATATCGCCGCGTTTCGTGTTCCGGAGTGAGCTCGGCATCGATCAGGGCGGCCGTCTGCGCCTGGACGCCTTCGAGGTCGCCGATGCGCTTAGCTATGGCCTCACCGACGGACCGCCGGATCAAGCGTTGTGGGCGGACGCGAAGAGTGGCACGGTCCTCCAGCCTGACGTCATCGGGGGACACGTCACCCGCCTGTTGGCGGTCGCTGAGAAGAAGGTACCCACGCGCAGGTTCGTGCGGGAGTTGTTCGCCTATGGCGACGTGCCCAGCAAGGCTGCGACTTTCCACAAGCCTGACAACTTGGAGAGCGAGGCGGAGCTCTTCACTGAGAACGTCCTGCGCAAGAACGCGCATAAGGATTTCTTCAAAGAGTTGCTGACCAGCCGCAGCGGGTTCGTCAGTCCCGCCACCGCGCAGAGCTACAACGCGGCGATGACCGGTACTGCGACCACGCCCCTGCCGTACACGTACACCGGTGAGCGCCAGGGCGTACTTGGCCATCCGGCCTGGCTAGTCAGCCACGCGTCACCGGACCCCTCCGAACCAGAGACCGTCATCTCCCGTGGCCGAACGGTGTTCGAGCGTTTGCTCTGTGGTCGTGTGCCGGAGGCGCCCATTGGCATCATCCTCTCCGTTCCCAATAATCCAAAACAGACCCTGCGCGAGCGGCTCACGCTCCACAAGAAGGACCCGACCTGCGCCGCCTGTCATCGACTGATGGACGGGATCGGGCTCGGGTTCGAGGGGTTCGACGACTACGGGCGCATGCGAGATACGGAGGCCGGTCGTCCGGTCGTCCGGACCGGTGAATTGCTTGGCAGCGGCGATCAGGACGGCATGTTCGAAGGCCTGCAAGGGCTGACCACGAAGCTACTCGCGTCGCAGACCGTCGCGAATTGTGTGGCCGCACGGGCGTTCGAGTTCTTCGCAGGACGCGAGCCGGTCGACGGCGATAGCTGCACGGTGCAGGACGCACGCAACCGGTATCAGATGTCGGGCGGCGACCTGGCCGCGATGACCCAGGCGTTCTTCCTGTCCGACGGATTTCTCTACCGTACCCGCTGAAGTCAAGGGAGGCACATCATGAAAATCCACGCTCGTTCCACGATTGCGGCGCGGTACGCACGCCGCCGGTTTCTCAAAGGCATGGGTCTGGGCGCCGCGGCTGCGCCCTTGGTGCTCGGGATCGGCGACCTGCTCATCGGGCGCGCGCTCGGTCAAACCACGCGTCGGAAGATGGCCCTGTTCTTCGTACACGGCGAGGCCTGGGTCGGTGGGAGTTGGGCGACGACTTACACGCCTCCCGGAGTCAACGGGCTCGTCTGGCAAGGTTCGAATTCAGACCGGACGCCGGTGGATGGCCAGAACCAGGACAAGCCCATGGAGCTGCCCCCCTTCTTCGCGGCGTTCGCGCCCTGGAAAGATCGGACCGTGCTCGTCGACGGTCTGCCCCTGTACGGCGTCAACCTCAACAATCCGAGCGCCACCCACGGGCTCGGCAACGCGGCGATGAGCGCCGTTGGCTCGGCGGCATCCCCCGGTGGCATCACGATCGACCAGCACGTCGCGGCCGTCCTCAGTCGCGACACGCCGATCAAGAGCCTGAATTTTGGTATCGGAGGCAGCCGCGTCGCAGGAGACGAGACCACGGGCGCCTTCGCTGCAAGCGCTGGCGCAGGTCTCCCACACGCTCAGAACGCGAGCGCCCTTCTCCGCCGCATGACCGGCGTGAAGCCAACCGTCCCGGGCGGCCCGCCAGGAGCCCCGCCGACGACCGCGCTCGGGACCAGGCTGCTCGACCTGGTGCGCGAGGATCTGAAACGATTCGACCGCGGCTTGGCTGCGGAAGAGAAGGCCCTACTAACCGAGTATCTGACGTCGATGGAGGCCTTCCAGAAGAAGGAGGCTGCCCTGGCGAACCTGGCGCAGACGGGGGGATCGTGCTCGATCCCGGGTACTCCACCGGCAGGAATGGGAACCATGCCGGGGATAGTCGCGATGGACTCAATGTTCAGGTTGAGCACCCTTGCGCTCAAGTGCGGCGTTACGAATGTTATCGGGGCGACCATGGGCAATACCGGCACCCACAACGACATGGACTTGTTCGTGGCCGGCTACTCGAGTCATGGCGGCTACGACAAAGCCATGGCCTCCCTGGCGCCCGTTTCGATGGGCTGGGTCGCCACCATGTTGAAAGACCTTGGACCTTTGGCTGACAGCATGACTGTCACGCTCGTACCAGGGAACGGCCTCGGCCACAAGGGCCCGACAGAGCACCACGGCGGCCCGATCGGTTCGGCGTTCATAGTCGACGGCCCCCGCGCCTTGAAGACCGGCTCACGTCTCCTGCGCGTCAAGCGCGACTTTGCCGACGTCTACACGACGCTTGCCGGCGTGCTCGGAGCGCCCATCGACAAGTTCAACAACAAGGGGGCGGGGCCGATCAAGGAGCTGCTAGCGTAAGAAAATGAACTTGATGGCGGAAGCATGGGGCCAAGGATCTCTTCCTGGGCGACGCGCATCTTGTTGTCGACCGCGCCGAATATCGTCGGCTCGAATTCGATTCACTCTTGATCTGAAGGACGACGGTTCTAACGTCGCCTCGTGCGGGAGTCGCGACGAACCATGTTGCCCTGCGCGATCGCGTCCGTCGTGCTGGCAGCGTGCTCGTCGGACGGCGCTACGACCATGGCGTGGGCTCTGGCTGGCCCTTGGCGCGGTCGAGGTTCTGCGGTCGAAGGCGTCAGTCGGTGGTGCAGTCCGCGACTGAACCTACGGGCGCGAATCGAATGTAGTTGAACTCCCCCACCAGATCGGGGGTTCTGGTGAACGTGTAAGCGATGGGGCCGACCTGCAGAGTGGCCGGCAGTGGCTTCGGCGCGCGGTCGTACATGACGGCGAGGGTCCAGGCGGTCCCGCCAATGGGCCGTTCGTACAGGCGAAATATCTGGCCGATGCGACAGATGCGCAACTCGGCGTCGGCGTGAGTTCGCCCGGTGTCTGGGCCCTGGACGTTGCTGCTGTTGTCGATGGTGTTCTTGGTTTCATTGGTCAGGTAGCCGCCGCGATCGCCCATGACCGTGAACACGTAGTTCTCCATGTTGCTGGTCGCGGAGGCTGGATCGCGGGCGATGATGCCGGCGAACTGGAAATCACGCGGAGCCGGCAGCGTGGGGTTTGAAGCCTTGCGCGCCTTGACCGACGTCGTGACCTTGAAATCTCCGGTCACCGACTTGATGAATGCGGGTCCCTCGTCGCCTTCGAACCAGACGCAGTATTGCGTGGGCCTCATGTTCAAGGTGCCGCCGGTCACCTGGTAGGTGAACTGCGAGCCATTGAGCATCGTCCACGATGGCGACAGCGACGAGCCATTGAACTCGTCGTCCAGCGGCCCCGCCGCCACCGCGTCCTCGGGCAGAGCAGTGTCCGTTGCTGCCGCCAGGTCGGGCATCGGCCGCGCAACGTCGGGCCTGGCGGCGTCCGGCATCATCTGGGCGAGGTCGCCAGGGCGTCCGTCGACCAGCGCGGCGTCGGCCACCTGGGAATCCGGTGTGCCACGGGATGCCTCGGCCCCCGCGCTCGAATCACCGGTCGCCGTCAGGGCATCGCGCGCGACGCTCGAATCGGCGGGCCCCCCGGCGCCCCCGGCGTCCACCTGGGTGCTCGCGGCAGCGTCGGCGTCGGTCTTGGATCCGCGGCTCGCTGTCTCGCTTCCGCACGAGGCCAGGACAAGACACGGAACCAAGATGCGACCGAGGGCTTCGAGGTAGGGTTTCACGCCGCTCTTTTCGGCTGACCGGGGGCCCCTGTCAACGCTCAGCGCAGGATGGGCCGGTTCACAGCGTGGGCGGCCCGAACTCGAAGATCTGCGCGGTTCGAAGCTTGGCGAATGGCACCTTGGCGGTGCGATAGGCCTCGCGCAGGCTCTCGGCGTCGGCGGCTTCGTACTCGCAGATGCCCCAGGTCCGATCGTTCGCCAGGTAGCTGCGCAGGCGCCGGATGCCGCGCACTTCAAGGCAGGGTTTGAGGGCGCCGAATGCGGCCATATTGTCCGCGTCGGTGATGGGGGGATCGAACGCATATTCCACGATCAGGTACGGCATGGTCGGGTCTCCTTTGGATTGAGGTACTGCAATCTAAGACACTTCCGCTTGAGCGGGCGTTGGCGCCGGCGTTGGAATTGTCAGGTGCAGGCGCAGCGCGACGCGGGTGACGGCGGCGCGCGCCCGCGCCGAGACCACCAATGGCTCAGACAGATCGCCCGTGCTGGCGTGCACATGATCGGCCGCGGTTGCGGCGTCGCCACCTTGCAGCGCGACTTCGGCCAGCACCGCACGCGAGATGGCCATCTGGCTGCGCCGGTTGACCGCCGTGGCCATGGCGAGCGCCTCGGCCGCGCGTCGCTGCGCGCTTGCGGCCCGCTGGTCACCTAGATCGCTTTGCGCCGCCAGATTGAGCACGATGGCCAGCATGCCTTTCGCGTCGACCGCGCGCAGGGCCCGGAGCGCGCTCTCGACGCCGTCCTCGGCCCCGGGCTGTCGCAGGGCCAGCCGCGCCAGCGCCGACAGCGCGCCGGCCACGGACACTTCACTGCCATCACCCATCTTCGCCGCCAGATCGGCCAGCGCGCCACAACGTTCGAGGGCCTGCGCCGCGCGCCCATTCTCCAGATCGATGAGCGCAAGGCGTAACAAACATTCGAATTCCTCCCAGCGCAGCAGATCCCGCCGCGCCAGAGCGAGCGCCCGCTCCATGCTGGCGATCGCTGGCTCGACCTGGCCGATGAAGTGGCAAAAGAGCCCGCTCGCCCACACGTATTCCAGGATGTTGCTGGCGCCGCTGCCTGCGATGCCTTCGGCAGCCTGGATCAGCTGCTGAGCCCGCGGCATCTCGCGCTCAAGCAGGGTCAGACAGCGGGCCGTGTCGGTGATCTGGCGCAGGGCGGTCTCGGGATCGGCATGTTGGCTGACTTCGGCGGCTCGCAAGCTGACCTCGGCGGCTCCGACGAAGTTGCCGTCCTCGAAGCGCAGCTCCGACAGGAAATACAAGCCGGAGGCGGCGTCGGCGTGCAGGCCGGCATCCTGGGCCTCGATCACGACGCGGGTGAGCTCGCCGTCGATCTGCCGGAGTGTCGCTCCGCGCGCAGTTCCGCTGCGCATGTACGCGTGCAACAGCTTGATGTGAAGCTGGATGCGCAACGCGCGCGGCAGTGTCGGCAGGTGGCGCAGGCCCCGGCGCGCAAGCTCAGCCGCCTCGGACGCGGCGAACAGGCGCACGCAACGCTCGGCTGCGATGAGACACGCGCGCGCCGCCAGCTCGGCGTCCCCGCCGAGAGCCGCGTGGTGTGCGATGTCGCCGGCCAACGCGCCTGACGCGTCCGGGGTTGCGAACAGCGCCCGCGCAGTTTGCAGGTGCACCAGACGGCGGCGCGGCTCGGACATCTGCCGGTAGGCCGCGCGCCTGACCAGATCGTGCGCGAAGTCGTAACGGCCACCAGGGCCTGCGCGCAGCACACTCCATCGTTCGAGATGATCGAGCGCGGTCAGCAAACCGGCCGGTGGCAGGCCACTGGTTCGTGCCAGCGTGTCGGGGTCGAAGCTGCGGCCAAGCGCCGCGGCCCACGGAAGCACGGCGCGCGCCGACTCGTCCAGGCGATTGAGCCGCTCGCCGATGGTGTCCTCGATGGTGCTGGACGCGGCGTTGCCGTCGGCTCGCAGCGCGCGCGAAAGCTCGATGGCAAACAGCGGATTGCCTTCGCACTCGGCGAACACCCGGCTTGGATCGACGTCGGGATCGATCGCACGCACCAGCTCGGCGGTTTGCGTGGCATCCAGCGGCGAAAGGGTCAGTCGCAACAGGCGTTGCTCGCGTTCGAGCGTGCGCACCAGACGCAGAGCCGCGGGGTTGTCGCCGAGCTCGCCGGGCCGCGCCCCGATCGCCAGCAGCACCGGCTTGCCATCGAGGGCGCGCGCCACGAAGTGCAGCAGCGCGGCCGAGCCGTCGTCGAGCCACTGAATGTCGTCGAGCACGACCGCCAGCATCGTTCCCGCCGTCGCCAGTGCGCCCAGCCGCTGCGCCACCGTCTCGAATAGCCGCTCGCGGTGCTGTGACGTCGCCCCGGCGGCATCGCCCGTGGGCTGCGCGCCCCCGTCCCGCCACGCGTCGATGCCGCCGACTGTCGCCAGCGCGTCGATCCATGCTCCGTACGGGCGCACCATCTCGGCCTCGAAGGCACGGCCGGTAACCACCGTGCCGCCGGCCGCTCGCACCCTGACGTCCAGTTCTTCCAGCAAGCGTGTCTTGCCCGCCCCGGCGTCGCCCAGCACCAGCAGGGTCGGGCGCGCTTGTCCCTGGCGCGCTTGCCCGATGAGACTGTCGATGGCCGCGATCTCCGGCAGCCGGCCGACCAGTCTTGCAAGCGCGGCCGGCGCGCGCGGCGCAACCGCGCGGCTCGCAACCGCCGGGGCGCTAACCGCCGCTGAAACCACGGCCTGCGCATCAGGGGGCACGGCGGTCGGGCGCGCCGCGTGGAGCGCCATGCGCGCTTGCTCCAGTTCAGCCGAAGGCCGCGCGGACAGCTCGCTGTCAAGGATGCGCCGGCACCGTTCGTACTGGTCCATCGCCTCGCGGGTGCGCCCGAGCGCGCCCAGCAGCCGCACCACCGCGACGTGCGAGGATTCGGACAGCGGGTCAAGCGCAAGCAACCCGCGTGCGTGCTTGAGCGCGTCCTCGGGCTGGGCCACCGACAAACGCTCGATGAGCGAGGACAAGGCCGCCACGTGCAGCGCGCGCGCCGCCTCGCGCTCACCGACCAGCCACGCGTTCCACCGGTGGCACCCCGGCAGATCCAGTCCCTCGGCGAGCGGGCCACGAAATCTGCCCACGGCCGCGGTCAGAGCGGCGATCGACGTGGCCGCCACCACCTCGGCGCCCAGCACCGCGCGCACCGCCAGCAGGTCCACGTCCGCGCCGTGCGGCTCGAAGCCGGCCCGATCGCGATCAGCCGCCAGCCTGGTGGCCTTGGCGCCATCGAGCACGGGCCTGATCTTGGTCAGGCTCCACCGCAACGCCGCACGCGGATCGTCGGGGCCATCCCACAATAGTTCGCATAGGGTCTCGCGCAGGTGTGCCTTGCCGGTCGCGCACAGATAGGCCAGAAGCGCGCGCGTCTTCTTCGACGCCGGCAGCGCCAGCCGCTTGCCGCCACGAAGCACCTCCAGCTCGCCCAGCAGCCGGACCTCCAGGCTTTCGGGGCCTACCGCCATGAAGCACCCACGAAGCGAGGCTTATCCCACGTTTCCACGCTGCCACCAACGGAGGTTCCAACGGCGAGCCGGCATCTTGCGACCATCGACGGAGCGATGAGGCCCCGCCGAAACCGAAACCGAACCAGGAGAATCATCATGCGCAACATCATCAAGTCCGTCACTCTCGCCCTTGTCATGGCCAGCACCGCGGCGTCGCTGGTCGTCACCGTAAGCCCGGCATCGGCCGCCGACAAGGCGGTCAACGTCGACCGCAAGAAGATCGCCGACCACCTGACCCAGCATCAGACCTACCCCGCCACCAAGGCCGAACTGGTGGTGGCGTGCAAGGACCTGATGGACTTCTCGGCCGAGGAGAAAGCCTGGTTCGTCGCCAAGCTGCCCGACGGCACCTACAAGTCTGCCAAGGACGTCCTCAAGGCACTGGGCATCAAGTAGTCGGGCGCGCACAAGAAAGGACACGCCGATGACCACAAATATCGATCAAGGCAAGCTCAACGACTTCCTCGGGCGTGTCGTGGGGGATATGGGGGCGGCGGCCAACGCCGTCCTCGTGGTCCTCGGCGACAAGCTGGGCCTGTACAAGGGCATGAAGGACGCGGGTGCCATGACGCCGGACGAGCTGGCGAAGAAGACGGGCACCCACGAGCGCTACGTGCGCGAGTGGCTGTGCGCGCAGGCCGCCGGCGGCTACGTCACCTACGACGCGGCCACCAAGCGATTTGCATTGCCGCCCGAGCAGGCACAGGCGCTGGCCAGCCCGGACAGCCCGGCGTTCGTGCCCGGCTTCTTCCACGTCATCGAGGCGATGGTGCGCGCCGAGGAGCGCGCCGCCGACAACTTCCGCACCGGCAAGGGCATGGACTGGGGCGAACACGCGCACTGCCTGTTCGAGGGCACCGAGAAGTTCTTTCGCCCCGGCTACATCGCCAACCTGACCACCTCGTGGCTGCCTGCGCTCGACGGCGTCGTCGCCAAGCTGGAACGCGGCGGCAAGGTGGCCGACGTCGGCTGCGGCGTGGGCGCCTCCACCATCATCATGGCCAAGGCCTATCCGAAGGCACGCTTTGTCGGCGTCGATCCCCACGCCGGCTCGATCGAGCTGGCGCGTCGTCGGGCGACGGAAGCGGGCGTCGCCGATCGGATCGTGTTCGAGGTCGGCACGTCGACCAGCTACCCCGGCACCGGCTACGATCTGGTCACCCATTTCGATTGCCTGCACGACATGGGTGATCCGACCGCGGCGGCGCGCTACATCCGCAAGACGCTGGCGCCCGACGGAAGCTGGATGATCGTCGAGCCCTTCGCCGGCGATCGCGTGGAGGACAACCTGAACCCCATCGGCCGCGTCTACTACGCCGCCAGCACCATGCTGTGCGTGCCGTCGTCGATGGCCCATGAAGGTGTCGCTCTGGGCGCGCAGGCCGGCGAGGGTCGTTTGCGCGCGGTGGTGACCGAAGGCGGCTTCACCCGCTTCCGCCGCGCGACCGAGACGCCCTTCAACCTGGTGCTGGAGGCCAAACCGTAGCGGCGCAAGTTCAGCCCAGCGCGCGCGGGTCGCCGCGCTGGGCCCGGTCGATCCGGTGGCCACGCGGATCACGTGCTTGTTGCTCCGCGCGCGCTGCCGTGGTCAACCCGGTGTGCGAGCGCCAACTGCCATGATCGCCGAGCCACCGCCACCAGCCGACGCCGGGTTCGTCAAGGCCATCTCGCGCCTGGACGCAACCACGCTGGTGGTGGGGTCGATGGTCGGGTCCGGCATCTTCATCGTGTCGGCGGACATCCTGCGGCAAACCGGCGGCCCCGGTCCGATGCTGCTGGTGTGGCTGGTGTCGGGTCTGGTGTCGGTGATGGGCGCGCTCAGCTACGGCGAGCTGGCCGCGATGTTCCCGCATGCCGGCGGGCAGTACGTGTACCTGCGCGAGGGCATCTCGCCGCTGTGCGGGTACCTGTACGGCTGGACCGTGTTCATGGTCATCCAGACCG
>JANPCZ010000076.1:0-12776 GCA_031431215.1 Myxococcales bacterium | reverse complement strand
GTCAGGGCCGCGTCCGATGTCTGCCACACCCGCTGCTGGACGAAGGGCGCGAGGTCGATCTCGCGGCGCCGTAGCGTGGCCAGCGCCTCGGGAATGAAGTCGGGATCGTAGCCGCCACAGCCAAGCAGTACCCGGGCGCCGGGAATGCCTGACCACCCGGCGAGGCCGGCGGGCCGCGCGCCGAGGTAGGTCACGCTGCCGCCTGGCTCGACCGTCGCTAGTGCCTGCGAGGCCAGCTTGTCGTCATCGGAGTCGATGAAGACGCGATGGAAGCCGCGATCGGACTCGGTCGCGCTACCGCCCAGGCGGGCGGTGGCGATTCGGGTGCCGATCTGCGCCAGGACGCCGGCGCCTATCCAGTGCGCGGTGTCGCCGGGGCCGAGACCGGCGCGGGCGTGCGCTTCGATGACCGTCGCAACCACGCCTGCGGTCGCAGCGACAGTGTCCGACAAGGGGGCATCGGGGTTGCCTCGATCGATTGGACAAAGGAAGCGATCGGGCAGATCCAGGGTTTCTGGGCGCCCGTCCGAGGTCAGTGCGGTCGCGACCGGGGTCACGCCGCGCGCGCACACGCCAGCTAGACCGCGGCGGCACAGGGCGCATTCGCCGCACGGCAGCCACCCTGGGACGAAGACCCGCTGGGGCGCTGACGCCGACGAACCCTCGACGATCGCAATTGCGTCGGGTCGTGGATGCGCCAGGGCGCGGGACAGGAAGGCCAGGTGGGTCAGGCGAAGCAGCACGAATGTACCGGGCTACTCCGGAACGATGGTGAGGGTCAAGGACCGTGGTTGCCCAGCGCGCAGATACGTGACCGTGATGGCGGCGGCGCTGCGCAGACCGAGAAAGATGTCGCTTGCGTGCTCGGGTCGCTCCGGGACACGGCCGTTCACCCTGGTCACGATGTCGCCGACACGCAGGTCAAGCGCGCTGTAGCAGGGATCGTCAGGATAGAGCCGACGGATGATCCAGCCGCGAAAACGACCCTGCTCGATTCGACGGTCGACGTCGACACCAGAAAGCCAGCGCCCCAATCCGCCCTCCAGCCCGCGTAGCACCGAAGAACGTCGCACGGATCCCGGGCTCGGATACGCGGCGCACCCGCGGTCCTTTGTGATCGCCACCGCCGCAACCGGTCCCGGCGGTGGCGTGGCGGGGGCGATGACTGGCGTTGGCGGGGTCACGCGGGCATCGATGCTGGTGGCACTTTGCGAGCCGGACACCGATAGCGCTGGCGACGCCGTGCCGCGGGCCGCGCACCCGACCGCAAGCAGGGCAAAAATCGCAAGTAACGTCGTCGGTGCCGTCACCGGTGCCCGCCGTCAATGAGTCCGTCGACCGCGCGCGCGATCGCCGCTGTCACATCGGCCGCCGAGGGACGGCCATCGATGATCACGACGTCCGCCGTGACGTGAGCAAGTTTGCGGTAATTCTGTGCCACCCGCGCCAGGAACTCATCGGCGTCGTAGCGTTCGACCGCGCGACCGGCAGCAGCGCGCCGGTGGGCCGCCTGCTCCACCGGCAAGTCGATGAGCAGTGTGAGGTCGGGCGCGCGCACGTCGCGGGCCAGTGAGGCCACCCATTTCTGGTCCGCCTCCTCAGCCTGGTAGGCCAACGACGACAGCAAGTAGCGGTCGGACACAACGTCCGTTCCGGCGACCAGCAGTGGCTCGATCTCGCGCTGCAGGTGATCCCTGCGATCAGCGGCGAACAGCAGCGCCATGGCGTCACCGACAACCGGGCTGCCGTCGATGGATCGGTGCTGGCCGAGCAGGATCTCGCGCAGCAGGCGCCCGACTGGTCCCGCGCTGGGCTCGCGGGTTGCCTCGGCGCGCCGGCCACGCCCGCGCAGATGAGCCACCAGCCGTTCAGTCTGTGTCGTCGTGCCTGCACCGTCGATGCCTTCGAGCACGATGAAGAGTGAGTGATTCCCGGGCACGAGCTGTGGCCATATCTACACGGACTTGAATCCCGGCTCCACTTCCGTTTAAGTCGCGTGGGCGCCGAGGTACCTGGGCTCGGCGGCGCCGCCCTCTGTAAGAAAAAAAGAAGTCTTTGCGAACCGTTGCTTGGCTCCGTTTGCCGGTGGTCTTTCTAGCCGCCGTGCTGGCCTGTCGGCGGTCGCCCCCGGCGGTGCGGTCGCAGGACGCGGGCGTGGTCGCCGCAGGCCGCGGGGACTACTTGTGCCACGAGCAGCAGCCTGACGGATGCGTGTGGTGCACGAGTCGAGAAAACGAGGCTCCCTATCTGGACCCTGATCTGCCGCGCCCGCTCATCTGTGAACCCAAGGATCCCGACAACTGCGTCGAGTTCTGTTCGACGGTCACACCCGAATGCGCGTTGCCCTGGTTCAAGGCGACGACATGCTTGCTGGGTTCCGAGATGGCCTACCGGCTGGCAATCTTCAACCGCGAAACGGCCGACCGGCCCGAAGTGGTGTTATCGGGACGGGTTGTCGACGAGGGCGGTAAGCGCGTCGAGAAGGCCCGCGTGCACGTGTGGCTGGCACGCGGCACAGCCTTGACTCCGCTGGTCGATGACACCACCGGGAAGGACGGCGTGTTCCGGATCAAACTGCGAACCGGTCCGTGGACCTATACGTTGCGACTCTCAGCGCCGGGCTTCGCCACCGAGATCGTCGAGCGCCTCGCCGCTGATCGGCTTGATTTGAAGCCTGGTTCGCCGCCGCGCTCGTTTCGCCTCGCGCCCGAGCAGGCGATTCGGGGCCGCGTCGTCGACGCAGCTCTGGGCAAGCCAGTGGCCGGTGCCAAGGTGCAAGCCATGCGAAACAGCGAGGACGCGGTTGAGGTGGCCGAGGCGACCACCGGTGATGATGGCGGCTTCGTGCTCGCGGGCCTGGAGGCTAAGCGCTATCACTTACGGGTCTCGCGCTTCGGCTGGCGCCTGCTAGCGCCGGCGGCGCCCGTGGCGGCGCCCCAGGTCCGCGTGATGGTCAAGATGTCGCGCGGCAATGTCATCCGCGGTCTGGTCGTGGACGCCGACGGCGAACCCGAGCCCAACGCTGTCGTGGCAGCCGTACTGTCGGGCCTGCCCGGGCCGATCATCTGGCGGGCCGATGGGGAAGGGCGGTTTGCTCAGGATCCGTTCTCCGCAGGCACCTACTACTTGTGGGCCCGTCGCCGGGATCTGCTGGCCTACCCGCCCGAGAAGATCGAACTCGGCGCCAACCAGCAGGAGGTGGAACTGAAGCTGACCCTCAAACACAAGGGCGCCCGTGTCTCGGGACGGGTGCGGGCGCTGCAGGGCGTGGCGCTGGGCGGTGACGCCCGTGTGGTCCTGCTGGCGCGATCGCCGCTGGCTTTTCCCCGGCCCGCGGTCGGTGACATCGACGGTGAAGGGAAGTTCGTGGTCGGGGGCCTGTCGCCGGGACGATACGCACTGGCAGTGCGCAGAGGCTCGCGTGACATGGTCATCGTGTCGGGCCCACGTGGCGTCGAGATCCCTATCGAGCCGGGCAGCACGGTCAGTCTCGACGAGCCGCTCACGGTGCGCCCCCAGATCGAGGAATGAGACCGGGGCTAATGCAGAACGCGGAAGCGGTTGAGGCAGTCGCGCAGCACGTGCTGGCTCTCCTCCTCGAACGCGAAAAAGCGCACCGCCATTCCAGACACCGATCGCGAGGTGCCATCCTGAACGAAGTTCATGAAGTAGTGGTTCTTGACCTCACCCAGGGCGACCACCTCGGCGCTCTCGTCATGCGTGAGGAAGCGAACGCGAACGCGGGCGCCCAGCGGGAGGGGCTCAGGGGTCTCGAGGAAGATGCCGCCCTCGGAAACGTTGCGGGCCACGCACGGCAGGTCGCCGAACAAGATCGATTCGACCCTGACCGGAAAGACTTTGTCGAAACGAAGATGGTGCCGCTGCTCGGGCAGCCGACGCGGAGGCAAGTTGGCAGTGCTGGTTCGCATGGTCCCGAAACTACGCGTGTAGAACAATGAAGTCAAAAAACCTACATGTCTGCAAGTCGGAGGCTTCCCTGGGTTGCGGGCGGGTTGGATGCGGGGAGATGCCTTCGTGAACCGCCGCAGCCTCGCACGGTGGGGTCCGGCGATCGCCTGGGCGGCCGTGCTGTTCGGGCTGTCCTCGGTTCCGGGCCGGGTTTATCCGAGGGTCTCTCTGACCTTCGCCGACAAGCTGGTCCACATCGCGGTGTATGCCGTGTTCGGCTGGCTTTGCGCTCGGGCCTTGCTCTGGACCAAGCGCGCCCGGCCTCGGTGGCGCACGCTGGTCGCCGCTGTTGCGCTTGCCAGCAGTTACGGAATCAGCGACGAGGTCCATCAGTGGTTCGTGCCGGGGCGCTCGGCGGACTGGCGCGATGTCGTCGCGGATGCCATCGGGGCCGCACTGGGCGCCGCACTCTTGCTACTCACGGCGCGACCAGGGCGATACCCCGCCGAACCAGACCGCGAGGCGAACCGCCTGGATTGAAAGGAGAAATCAATGCTGGTACCCTCGACCAGCGTTTCTCCGCATGCTGCCCAACGAACAGACCACCCGCAGCGATGTCGTCACCCGGCCGGGCGACGTCGAGGCTCTGGTCGCTGCCCCTGGGCGTGGCGTCGCTCGGCCGATGGTCGATTTTCTCAAGGCACAGAGGATCAACGCGCAGCTGGTCCTCGACGCCGACAGCGCGTTCGAGGAGGCGCTACTGCACCGCCCGAACGTCGTGCTAATCGACGATCGGCTGCCACCAGCCGGCGGCATCGAGCTGTGCCAGCGTCTCAAGAGCAACACGCGCACCCACTTCGTGCCGGCGATCCTGTTCTCCAGCTCCGACACCAGCCAGCAGCGGCTGCGCGCGCTTGAGGCCGGGGCCGATGCGATCTTTCTGCCATCGACTAATGAGCAGGAGCGCCGGACGCGCTTGTGGGCGTTGCTGCGCACCGAGGCCATCTACCGGCGTCAGGATCGCAAGCACAAGACCCAGGACACGGTTTCGCTGGACCGCCGTCGATGGATCGGCAACTTCGTCCACGATCTGCAAAGCTCGATGGGCGCACTGCAGGCCAACTTCGAGTACCTGGTGCAGACCGCGCGATCAGGCGGCCACGGCCTTCAACCTGAACTTGAAGAATGCATCCGTGATAGCAGGTCAGTGTTCGGAGAAATGGCGCGGGGCTTTCGCACGGTCCTCGACTTCGAGCGCTTTGAATCGGGACGCATCTCGCTGCGTGAGGGGCGGATGTCGCTGTACGAGCTGGCCGAGGAAGCCGCCGCCGAGGTCGAATGGCAGGCCCGCAGCATGGGCAAGCTCATCGAGGTCGTGGACCCCGGCCGCCAACTAGCTGGCGGCGCCGACGCTGGATCCGTGATGGCGGACCACGATTTGCTCAAGCAGGTCGCGGTCAACTTGATCGGATACGCCCTGCGCTTGCCCGGCTCGCGCCACGTCACCCTGCGGCCCGAGGCCGCCGACGGCGTGAGCCGCCTGCGGGTGTTCTGCGACGGGGACGGCATAAGCCCGATCGATCGGGACCGCGTCTTCGAGCCCTACGCACGGGTGTCGAAGCAAGCACCGGTGGGACATGGCCTTGGGCTGGCTCTCGCGAAGGTGGTCGTCGAGCTGCACGGAGGAAGCATCTGGGTGGAGGACGGATCCGAAGGCGGTGCCTGCTTCGTCGTTGAACTGAAGTCCGATGGCAGCGTGCCCAACCGGCGACCGGTGGAATGACTGTGTCGCATCGCCGCCTTGCCACGGTGCTGGTCGCGCTCGCGGCCGGCTTGTTCGCCTGGCCAGCTATAGCCGGTAAGGTCGACGATCTGTCGAAGCTGCTGCTCGACGATCCGAACTACAAGGTGCGGGTTCAAGCCGCGGTGGTCTTTCGCGCTCTCGGTGATCCCGCAGCGACCGACCCGCTGGTCAAGGCGCTGGGCGATTCGAACAAGGCGGTCCGGGGCACGGTCGCTCAGGCCCTGGCCAAGATCGGTACCGGGGCGGCGGTGGCGCCCCTGCAGGCTGCGCTCAAGCGCGAGCAGGATCCTTTCGTTCGCAGGGAATTCGAGAAGGCGCTGGCGGCGTTGGGGCTGGCGGCAGTCGGGAGCGGCAAGAAGACCGGGGTCGGGGCGGGGGGCAAGCCCAAGATTTTTCTAGCGTTCGGTCCATTCTCGGGCGGCACCCGATCGGCCGACGGGGCGTCTCTGGAGCTGCTGCGAACCGCCTTGCGTCGTGAGCTGGGCAAGCTGTCGTCGGTCACCTTCACCGCCGAGGGCGACGAGAAAAACTTTGGCAGGTCAGGCCAGCTTGGTTTCCTGATCGACGGCAACGTGACCCGCCTGGACGATGGCACCGTCGCCGGCGCGGCCGAGACCAACTGCGACGTGAAGGTCACGGTGGCGCGCTGGCCATCGAGGAGCATCATCCTGTGGACCAACGCCGGCGCTGCCGTCCAGGCTGGTTCGCGGCCCCAGGATCGACAGAACGCCCGTCGTGATTGTCTGGAGGCATCGGCCGGGCAACTTGGCGAGGATCTGACGAAGTTCTTCCAATCACAGGGTGGCTAGGACAGAGAGGAACGAATTCATGAGCCCAGCAGAAGCTGAAGCTATTCCCGTGGGATCTCCCCGCTACAAGCGCCGACTGCGGAACTACCTCATCGACGTGGGGCTGCAGATCCGTTACACGCTGTTCATCATCCTGGTGGCCGCATTTCTTACCGGGGTACTGGGCTGGAAGATCTACGAGGCGACCCGCGACACATCGAAGATCATCTGGATGACAGGCCTGGTGGATCCGACGAGTGCCGGCGAGCTTCAGGCGCAGTTCCAGAGCAACGACCGCATCGTCTTGTTCGGCATAGTCGGCTTCGGTGTCGTGCTGGTGCTCTCGGTCGCGGGCGCGGGCATCTGGATCACCCACAAGGTGGCCGGGCCGCTGTTCAACATGCAGACGGTGTGCGCAAAGATCCGTGACGGGCGCCTGTCACCGTCGTTGCGACAGCTGCGCAAGGGTGACGAGCTGCAAGGGTTCTACGTGGTCTTTCGCGACATGTACGAGACGCTGCGCGGCCGCACCAGCGAAGACGTGCGCGTGCTAAGTGCGGCGATCGCTGCGCTGGAAACGCAGGAACCCACATCGCCGAGCGTGCGCGCCACCCTGGAAGAGATGCGCGATCTGCGGCGAAAGAAGGAACTGAGTCTCGAGGGTACTGCTGAAGGCTAAACGCAGGATTGTTGGAGCGAATCAGGGCATCGGGTGAGCGACGCGTGCCGGCCGGGTCTGGGCGGCGCTGACCAGACACAGGCCGTGCAAGACGAGGCCAGGCAAAAAGAAGCACGCGTAGCCCATAAGGGTGATGGTCATCCAGGACAGGCCGGCGGCCGAGCGACCGGCGTAGAGGTGACCGGCTCCCGGTACCAGCACCGAGAGCAGGACCGCCGTGTGCGGGCTCGACAGCGGGGCTGGCGATTCCGAAGACGCATTCTGGACGGCGAGCGGGTCGGTCGCGGGCGCCTCGGAAATTGGCCACCCGCGCCGTCTGCGCTGGTGCGGCAACACGTACTCGACTGTCCCGTCGGCGTCGCTGCGCACGAGAAGCGAGCCAGCCTCTGCCATCGCCGCCAGGTGTCGCTCGGCCAGCTTGACCGGGATGGCCGCCAGGTAGGCCAGGTGTGCCGGGGTGATGCGGACGTCGGTCTCGAACAGCACCCGCAAGACCAGTTGTTCGAAGGCGGCGAAGTCCATCGACGTTTTTCCAGGGTACCACCGGGCACGATGCGCGAAGATGCAAACCACCGAGTATCGAGACGCCCACCCGGGGTCGGCCGTTACACCCCCGTCGCTGCCGATGCAAGACGACGGGAGTGAAAGCGATTGTGCGGCGGAACCTGCGCGAGGAGAGCGAGCTTCGCGGTCAGTTGCAGCCGAAGGTGACCATGTTGCAGTTCCGCGTGTTGTTGTTCCTGCAGGTGCAGAAAAGGCGCATGCCGTTCATGCAAGCGGTCGCGCAGGGGGCGCTGCCGGCCATACAGGCGCCGTTGTTCATCGTGCCAGCAGGGCACACCGCAAGCGTAGGAGCGTCGGCGCCACCGTCGCGCGTGCCGCCATCTCGGGAGCCGCGGCCACCGAAGCCACCGAAGCCACCGAAGCCACCGCGGCCACCGGCACCTGCCATGCCGCCGAAGCCGCCGCGGCCACCGGCACCTGCCACGCCGCCGCTGCCGCCGCGGCCGCCTGCAGCCGCTCCACCGGAGCCGGCGTTGCCACTGCTGCCGGCACTGCCGCTGTTGCCGGCACTGCCGATGCTGCCCGCACTGCCGATGCTGCCCGCACTACCGGTGCGGCCGGCGCTGCCGGTTGTACCAGCGCTGCCGCTGCTTCCGGCCTGGCCAGAAGGAAGCGGCGGGGTTGGGGTTCCCGACACGCCGGCACCGCCGGTGTCGGATCCGCCGGCGCCGCCGGTCTCGTCGATGGGTTCGTGCGTGCTCCCGCAGCCGTGCGCGATAAGGCCAACACACACAGCAGTGCAGGTAATCATCGAAAGTGAGATCGTTCGGGACATGGTGCTACCTCCGTGGGGGGCCAAGGGGGGACCGAGCAGCAGCATCGCTCGTTAGCGGCCCGGCAGGGGCTAAATCTCTGTAAGGCCCAAAAAAAAGGCCGGCCGCCCCTTGAACAGCCCGCGTCGCGGAGGCGATCGCAAGGGGGACAAGTGCCGCTCGCAACCCCTACGGGCTCAAGACCCGCAGGCCAATCACCTTTGCGAGTTTGGCCTGCCGATCGTCGTAGGTGACGAAGACTCGCTTGTCGAGCGCCAGGGCACTCGCCACGTGAAGGACGTCCAGCGACCGGGTTCCGAGCTTCGGGGTGTGAACCAGGCTGATCTCAGCGGCGCGCAGCAGGGCTGGTCGCCACATGAGATCCACCAGGTGAAGGCGCCCCGCACTGATGTCGGCTTCCAGATCGGCCAACGCCCCCTTGGCGGCCTCACGATTGATGTCGCCCCGGAAGAAAGCGAGTGAAATGCTGTTCACCATCTCGGCGCGGCCGTGAAGAGTCACCGATAGTGGTCCGCGTACCCGCATTTGCCAGGCACAGAAGGCGCGCGAGCGGTCGTCGTGAACGTAAAGCCGCCGCAGGGCGCTCGGGTCCACGTAGATTCGATCAGCGCTCGCCACGTTCGTGATCGTCAAGGGCCCGGGCGGCTGCCGCCGACAGAGGGCGGGGCTGGCGGGATTTTAGTCGCGCGAGGTAGTCGACGGGCGGTGACTTCTTCCGCGGCGGCGGCGTGTAGGAGCGCAGAACGTACGCCGGACGCCCTCGGTCGGTTACCAACACCGCACCCTCCCTGGCGATCAGTTGCTTGAGGCGGGGGAATTTGGTCCGGAGGTCGCGAATCGTCGCTGTGGCCATGGCCATGACGTGAATCATACGTGATTCACGCGCAACTTGCAGGCCGCCGCACGGTGGCTTTGCGAGCCCAGAGATCGAGGGGGCTTGGGCCGCCGAGATCGAGCGACGGATCGAGGAGGTCGACTCGGGCAAGGTGAAGACCATCCCGTGGAGCGAAGTACGGGCTGAGATCCAAGCGCGCCTCGGTCGGACCCGTGCCCGCTGAGCGCCGGCCTTACCTCCACCCCGCGGCGCGTGCGGAAGTGAACGAAGCCGTCGACCAGTACGAGCAGCAGCGCGAGGGCCGCGGAGCCGCCTTCGATGTCGCTGTCGATCGTGCGATCGCCAAGATCATCGAGGCGCCAGAGCGCTGGCCCGCCGCGCGTCGCGTGCCCCCGCGCCTGGGCGCACACGGCTACATGCTCAAGCGCTATCGCTACGACATCGTCTACCGACTGGTCGGCGATGACGAGTTGGAGGTGGTCGCCGTCGCGCACCACAAGCGCCGCCCCGGGTACTGGGCGAAGCGCTGACGGTCCGCGGTCGGCGCAACGACTCCGCAGCGGCGGCGTTTTTTGGGCGTGGTCTGAGGCCGATGACTGTCTAGTTGACGGAATATCTGTTATCGGACATTGGGTGTAGGAGCAAAGTTCTAAGAAGCGCTGGCGGGCGGGTATCGGCGGACCGGGACTAGTATCGGCGGACCGGGACTATGGTGCGGCGTCGGGGTCCACCGCGCCGGCGTCCAGGCTGCGCGGCGCGCGGCCCGTCAGGGTGTGCAACTCGAGCGGCGGCGAGAACACGTAGTCGTTGCGCTGCGCGGTGCCGTGGCAGGTGTTGCACGTCCCCACCATGGGCCCCCCATACTTCTCCTCTGCGGGCGGCTCGACGCCGCGCCACTCGATGGCGACGCTGCCGTTTGGACGCACCTCAAGCTCGAACCACTCCCAGCCGCGCGCGGCGCTCGCGTTGTAGCCGCCGCCACGCTTGGCCATCGCAAAGATCTGATGTCGCGTCCCCTCGATCTCCTTGACGATTATTGTCCCGAACGTGAACTCCTCGGCGCCGGCAGGCGGCCGACGGTTCAGGTAGTCCACGCGATGGCCCTCCAGGTGGACATCACCCATCGCGGGGCTGCGCCCGAGATCGAATCTCTCCCACCTGCGGAAGCCCTGAAAGTCGCGCTCGAAGGCGATGTATGGCTCGGTCAGCGCGCCCGGAATTGCACCGTCGTCGTCGCCGCCGTCACAGGCACTGGCGAGCACCGCGCCCACAAGCAGAGCAGAAGCGAATACACGCTGGACAAACGCCGACCGGTTCATGCTCGATGTCCCCCCTGCTCCTTGGGCGCTTCGTCCTTGCTTCTGGCGCTGCCCAAGGCTTCGCGCAAAGCGCTCACCAGGCTATCGGGCCGGGCTTTGTTCAGCTCGCGCCTGAGACCCACGAACAGCATCCCGTACGGCGTCAGGGCGTGCTCGGGCGACGGCGTGCCCGGATCCCACAGGTTCGGCGCCACCGGAAAGTCCTTCGACTTCACCTCGTCCAGCAACGCCGTCCACCGGGCCAGCCCCGCGTCCACCCCGCCAAGCTTCTCGGAGGCAGCGCCGCGGCGTGAGAGTCCGTCGCGCAGCACATTCCAGATCGCACGCGCGGCAGCGAGCTCGCTGCGCAGATCCAGCATCGTCGTGCCCGAGTAGCGAGAGTCCTCGCTGCCCGCGACATAACCTAGATCGACCTTGAGGAACGAGTTTGCCAGCAGCCGGCTGATCCCTGCGGCGCCAAGCGCGGCGTCCGGGGTCAGCCGCGAGAACTGCTGGTTGACCTCGAGGCCCACCTGCGCGACCGCGCCCGCGAGCGACGCGACGAACGCATCGGCCTCTTCCGCGGTGCCGGGAAAGCGCGGCGTCCTGTAGCCGAGCCGGGTCATCTCGTAGGAGCTCACCGCCGACGAGATCTGATCGGACCACAGGATCCGCTCGATCGCATGCAGGCCCGTGACGCCCCGCTCGTCGAAGGGCATGAAGTCAGGATCGACGCCCAGATCCGTGAGCTGGACGTCCCAGCGCCGATCGAGCCCCGGGATCTGCTCGGGGAACAACTCGCCGACGGGACCCGCCAGACCGACGAAGGCGGCGTGCGCGTCCAGCCACGCCGCACGCATCGCCTTGACAGCGTCGGCGTCGGCTCCCGAGGGTTGCCACTCACGACCCCGCGGCGCTCGCGCGCGCAGCGTGACCAGGGATTCCGAAAACCTCCGCAGCATGGTTCCGATCGTGGCCTTGAGGCCATCTGCGACGGAGGGCGCCGGGGGATCTTCGCCGCCACAGCCGAGCGCGAGCGCGGCTACCAATGAAAGGACGATCCTGGCCGATCCGCGAGTCACGCCGGACTAGCTCCCCTTGAGCTCGGACAGCTTCCGCGCGACCTCGAACTCGGGTGTGGTCTTGCCCATGATGAAGCAGCCGAGCGTGATCACCGGATCCGCCGACCACTCGAAGTTGATGTAGCCGAACTTGTTCACCGTCGTGACCCGCGGGCTGATGCGCAGCGGGTTCGTGTTGCCCCCGGTGCCGCGATCGAGGCCCGCCGCGGTGATGTCGATCGCGTCGTAGCCCAGCGCCCCCGGGGCGCGGTTGACCTCGCAGGCGTGGTCGTCACCGCTGGCGAAGACAACGCCCGAGACCTTCTTGGCCTTGATCAGGTCGAACATCTTCTTCTGCTCGGCAGGCCACTTGGGCCAGCACTCGTCCTCCGTGCCTGCAATCCAGGGCACGCCGTCGCCGATGATGCGAAAGTCAGCCGGCTCGTCGAGCTTTTCGGCGAGCCAGTCCCACTGGGTGGTGCCGAGCATGGTCGACCCTGTGCGGTTGTAGCGGCAGTCGAGCAGGATCACCTGCACGCGTTTGCCGGCGGGACCTTGGGTGTAAGACGTGTACGTGCCTGGTTGCATGCGCGCGGGAGAGTCTTTCGGGACACCCCAGAAGTCCTGGTGGACCTGTTGCATCGGCGCCTTCGTGGGGTGGCTGCTGCCGCCATTGTTGATGCCGTAGTCATGGTCGTCCCAAACCGCGTGCTGCTGCGGGCAAATCGCTTTGAGCGCCTTGAACCGAGGGTTGTTGCCCAAGACTGCCAACGCCGCCGCGAACCTAACCGGATCAGTCGTATCCGAATAGACATTGTCGCCGAGCCAGAGCCCGACGTGCGGCTTATAAGCGATTACCTGATCCAAAATCGGGCCGCCGCTGGAGTTCACCAGACAGGCCAAAAGAGCCGCGCGCTCGAGCGGCGTGTTGGGGCCCGGAGGCGTGATGCTGCTGCCGTCCATCGAGGGACGATCGCCCGCGCCCATCGTGTCGGACGGGCCCCCATCGGGGCTGCCCCTGCCGCCAGCGCCGCCAGCGCCAGCGCCGCCGCCACCACCGCCACC
>JANPCZ010000075.1:0-11698 GCA_031431215.1 Myxococcales bacterium | reverse complement strand
CAAGTGACCACCAGGGCGAGAGCCAGCCAGGTCGTGGCGGCCGGCTCCGTCGATGCGCGTCGATTGTTGTTCAAGTTGATCCTTTCGCAAATGTGGGCTCGCCGCAGGCGGCACCTGCCGCTCATCAAGCTCTGCTTCATGGTGGTCAACTGGTGGTCAACACAGAGCACCACTCTCGGCTACGGGGCGATGACAAGCAGCCGGGCGGCATCAGACACCTGAACGCTCACATCCGAGACCTGCTGCCAGCTGTGAGGGGCTCGATCGTCACGCAAGTCGAGCCAGGTCACCGTGCTCATCGGTGTCGCGAACCGGACTGTGACCGGGATCTCCGCGTCCTCGTCGCCACTCGTCCGCGCCAGCCACAGCGCCAGGACGAAGGCACCGTCGGCCCTGTGCAGGAGCACACTGTGCAAATCGGCCGGTGCTCCTACCAGCGCCATGCTGAGCCGGGCCGCGCCGCCCGTGCCCTCGGGCTGCATCAATCGGAGCAGTGTCTTGATGGCCCCGAAGGCCGCCTTGGGCGAGCCGTCCGAACGCAGCAGACCGCACCCCGCGTCGTCCTCCCCGCGCGCGGAGGCCCCGTCGACGAATGGCGCGAGGTAGGTGCGAAGCACCTGGCGGTCGAAGTGTGTGAGCAAGATGCGCGGGATGTACCGCGCCTGCGCGGCCTCGCTCACCCGCCGGACGGTCGCACCCGTGCAGTAGCTGGCCTTGGCAGCGACGATCGGCTTGCCCGGGAACAGCCGACGCGCGCGTGCGATCTCCTCGTCCAGCAGGGCGCCCTCCGGGGGCAAAGGACCGGGCCGGGACTCGAAGGCACCCTCGTCGACCCACGCCTCCAGGTCGCCAAATAGCGCCGTATCGAACGGCTGCTGGATGGCAGGCCCCACGACCCTGAGGTGCGCCAGCGCCGGCGTCGAGCGGACCAGCTCGAACAGCACCCGACTGTCCCGCACGGCCCACCCTTCGTCCATTTTCAAGATATCCACCCAGTCCCGGCCAAACGGCCGGCTCAGCTGCACACTTCGCAGGCGCGGCCCTAGGAGCGCCAGGGCCTCGAGCGGAGTCACGGTGAAGTCCCTGATCGCCAGCAGGATCGAAGCCCCGGGCGGGGCCACCGCTGCCATCCACTCGAGCGGCGGCCGGGCTTGCGCGGCGGTCGCCAGTTGGCGCACCCCCAGCTCCTCGATTCGCCGCCTCGTGGCCGACCCTAGCTTGGCCGCGGCGCTCTTCTGAACGTGCAGCCCGACGCTGTCGACGAACGCGCGCGACGGCGCCGCCGACCACTCGCGGAGCGCCTCTGCTTTGCCGCCCGCCTGGACAGGCGCGCTGGGAAGTGCGAACGCCGGTGGCCGTCGTGCCTCAGCAAATCCGCGCGCGCCAATCTCTCTGGCCCCGCTTGCGCCTGGCTGCTCCGCAGCGTCCAACCCGACCCACGCACGCCAGCGTGGCCCGGGCACCAGCGCCCACGCGACGCCCAACGCCCCGATCAACACGCAGGCTGTCCCGGCCGCCGCCAGCCGTCCGACGATCCTATTTCGGCGCGAAAGACGGTCCCGGGCCAGGCGGATCGCGCGATCGTGTATATCCGCGCTGCCCCACTCGACGTACTTTCCTAGCTCGTCACGCCCGCGCCTGGCCATCAGTCCTTGTCCCCTTCGTCGAGGTCCCGGGTCGCCTCGTGTTCGCCCCCGCCGGTCCCGATCACCGCCACCGCCTGGGCCAGCCAGCGCTTGACCGACGCCGTCGACGCGCCCATAGCCTCGGCGACCTCGGCGATCTTCAGCCCCTCGATCCGACGCAGGATGAGCGCCTGGCGCGGCTTGACGGGCAACGACTCGACGACGCTGTACACCTCCCGCAGCGCCAAGGCCACGTCGGGCGGGGTCGATGGCCGGATGAAGCTGTCGGGATGAAGGGGGGTGGTCGGCAGGCCGATCCGTCGCCGGAGCGCCTGCCGTCGCAGCGCCCGGCGGGACGTGTTGACGGCGATGCTCCAGAACCAACTGCGCACGTTGTTTGCGTGGGCGAGCTGCCGCAGCTTGCGCAGCGCCCGGTACATGCAGTCCTGGAACACGTCTTCGCAGTCATTCGGCCCCATCATTCGGTAGGTAATGTTGGCGACCACCGGCGCGTAGCGTCGCAAGATCCGATCCGCCGCCAGCGTGTCCCCCTGCCGGAACGCCGCCACCAGCTCCCAGTCAGTCGCATCCTCGGTGTTCAAGGCCGCTGGTCGTTCGAGCAACGTCGGAAGGCGCACGACGGCCACCGCCGCACCGAAGGTCGCCAACGGCCCCCAGCGTGAAGAATACGAATGCTGCGCATTGGTGCCAGGCAAAGCTACCCCCCATTTGAACTCATCAGCCCCGGAAAGTGGCTCACACCCAGTCTGCTTTCAGGTCGCTCCCCAACGCCACAGGCATCGTCGGCGCCGAGGGGAGTAGCGCCCTGGACGTCAATCGCCCACGGGTTGCCGGGCTTAGGTCACCAGGCCGGGCAAGCTGGTCGGCCCCGCCCCGTCGGCGCCGAATTTGGGCACGTTGGCCCCCACCAGCTTGAGCATCGCCGCCAAGAACCCCGTGTGTTCCTGAGGCGGCACCTTGATGTGTTCCCCGCCACGGGCACCGCCAATGTGGGTCGCTACCACCCACGGAATATTATCGCTGCGGTGGATCTGGCCATTCCCGAGCTCGGATCCGGCGATCAAGACTGTGCTGTCGAGGAGACCCGCTTGCTTGAGCTTCGCGACCGCGTTGGCGACGGCCTCCATCGCCAGCGTAATCAGGTTGAGCCATTGCTGCGACCCGGCGTGTGACGCGGGGTGGAACCCCGACCAATCAGCAACCCCTTGGGCGGCACCATTCAGGCCGAAGCTCCCGAACCGCGTTACCCCGCACGATAGCGCCATCGTCATGATGTCGAACATGAGGTTGTGGTTCGCCATTGTCCCACTCTGCCCATCCTTCGGCGCCGTGCCTACGTTGTTGCAGCTGGCCTGGAACTTCCCCAGGCGCCCCTCCAGGCCGCGCACCGCTGTGAGGTGCTGCTCCAGACGCGAACGATCGACCTGACCAAGCTCCGCCTGCAGACGGGCAATGTCCGCCCCGACGTAGTCAAGCACGCTCTTCTGCCGTTCGATGATCCGGGCGACGTCCCCCGGAGCTGACGACGGCATCGGCCCGCCTGCGCCCGTTAGAAACGAGAACGCCCTGACCGCGCTCCTCTCCGGGGCCAACGCCCGTTCCGCAGCCAGGTAGGTCAGAGTCTCGAAGTGCAAACTGCCGCGCGAGGTAGACGCCGCCAGCGAAATCACTGGGTACCTGTCGTCCTTTCCGCCCAACATCTGCGACGCGACGGCGTCGATCGATGGACCCTTCGCCCCGCCCGGCCCGGATATCATCCCCGAGAACACAGACGGCAAGGCCCGCCCATGCGGCCCGCTGCCATAGGCACCCGGCGCGCGGGCGAGACTGTTTTGGAAACCACTGACGATCGTGATGTCGTCCTTGACGCGCTGGAGCGGCATCAGAGTCGAGGGAAAATCGAAGTCCCGTCCCACCTTAGTCGGGAACCACGTCGGAGGGTTGACCCCGTTGGCCCACGAGTACGTGATCAACCGCGTGGGCGGCGCCGCCCAGGCCGCGCGGCTGAAGATCAGACCGCAGTCGTTCGTCATCGCCTCAAGGACGGGCAGCCCCAACGCTATCCCAGCACCGCGCAAGAGCGTTCTTCGGTCCATTCGGGTACGTGCCATGGGATCCCCTTTGTTGAACGGTCCAATTTGCTCAACTCCGGGTCGGCGAAGAATGGCTCACCCGGGCCGTCGAATACCGGCATGAGCCGTTTGTGGGCCGTCATGGGTTCATCACTGGCAACGTCAATTGGCTGCGGCCTGCAGCGTGTCATGAGCCACTGGTGGGCCACGGTCGATCGGAAAGGAACCGCCAATGAGCTTTCAGCGACCTGTCTTCTCCGGGAGCATCGTGGTGATAGCGACGGCCGCGGTCCTCACGGGCTGCGTGGGAGCGATCGAAGGAGAGGCCGACCAGCACGGCATGACGAGTGCCCCGTCGGCTGACCGCGGTTCCGGATCAGGCTCCGGAGGCAACGGATCGTCCGGCGCGATGGGCCCTCCCGGTGCAGGGGCTGCCCCTCCGATCGTCCCGATCGTCCCGACGGGCGGCAACCCGTCTCAGCCCGGAGGTAGCGCCCCTGCTGCCTGTGCCGCCGCCGCACCAGGCCCGGCCGGGCTACGCCGCCTAAGCCGCCGGGAGGTAGGTCGGACAATCGCCGAAGTCTTGGGGGCCAACGCCGCCCTCGCCGACGCCCTGCCTGGGACATCGATCAACGGGTTCGACAACAACACCGGCACCCTGAACGTCGATGACGGTAATCTGGTTTACTTCAAGACCCTCGCGGAGGAGGTGGCGAAGGCGTTGCTCGGCGATGCTGGCCGGCGCATGGCAGTCCTCGGCTGCGATCCCGCGGGCGCCGACCGGCAGAACTGCTTGCGCGCCATGATCACGGGGCTGGGGCGCCGCCTTTACCGCCGTCCCCTGGTGCAGGCACAAATCGACGAGCTCCTGGCGGTCGCCCAGAAGAGCGCGTCCGACCCGACGACGACCGGCGGTGCCGGGCCGGTTCTTGAGGCGATGCTGCTGTCGCCGTACTTCCTCTACCGGCGCGAGCTGGGCGCCCCGGACCAAGCCACGAAGGGCTGGAACCGCCTCGACGGCTTCGAGCTGGCGAGCCGCCTGTCCTACTTCCTCTGGGGCGGCCCGCCCAGCGACCAGTTGCTGGCCACCGCCGCCGCGGGCGCACTGAATTCGGCCGACGGCGTACGCACCGCCGCCACCGCCATGCTGGCTGATCCGCGCGCAGCGATCGGGCTGCAGGTGCTGGCCGAGGGCTGGCTGCGCACCGAATCGCTCCGCGAGGTCGACCCAGATCCCATCGCGTTCCGCGGGGTCTGGTCGGAGGCCCTGCGCAGTTCGATGGCCGAGGAGACCCGGCGCGTGCTGGCGCAGGCGGCGGCAGGCAACTCACCTGTCATCGACCTTCTCACCAGCCAAACGACCTTCGTCGATGCCCGCGTCGCGGCCCTGTACGGCATGCCTGCAGTCGCCGGCGGCACGTGGACCCAGGCTTCTTTCACACCGGCACACAGGCGGTCGGGGATCCTGACCCACGGCAGCGTCCTGACCGGGAACGCCTCAGCAGGCGCGAGCCCCATCCTGCGCGGCAAGTTCGTGCGCGAGGCGCTGCTGTGCCACGTTGCCCCGGATCCGCCCCCGGATGTCCCGGACATAAAGAGGATCACCGCTCGCTCGGAGCGCGATCGACTGGATAAGCATCGCTCCGTTCCGGCGTGCCAGGGCTGCCACCAGCTGCTCGACCCCATCGGGTTCGGCCTCGAGGTGTTCGACGACATCGGCCGCCTGCGCGACAAAGACAGCTACGGCGTCCCCCTGACGGCCCAGGGCGAAATCGTGGGCGCCAAGGGTGACGGCGCGTTCGTCGGCCCCGATGGGCTTGCGGCGCGGCTGCGCGCCGATCCCGACACCGGTCGCTGCGTGGCGGCGAACGCGCTGCGCTTCGCCCTTGGACGTGCCGAGGGCGCAGGGGACGAGTGTGCCCTGAGTGCTCTCGGCGCCGCTGCCGGCAAGGATGGGCTGTCGCTGCGCCGCCTGGTCGTCGAGCTGGCCGTCAGTGACAACTTCCGCTACGTACATCCGTGAAGGATTTCAAGCATTCTCGAAGGCGGAAAGGGCACTTGTCCTCACTAGGCACCATCGCCCTCTCATCGCCCCTCGGTAATTTTTCCTCCGCGTAAGACGATTGCCCGCGGTGCAGACTTCGTGAACCCGTGGATCTGGCGTTCGAAATCGGAGGACCAAGTGGAGATCAAACGACACCGTCGCGACGAGCGTTCAATGGCAGGCCCAGCGCTTCTTGCATTGCTATGCGCGGCCAGCCAGTGTGGCGGCTACACCGCACATCCGACCGGTGGCCTCGGCGGTTCCGGTGGCGACAACCGGGGCGGCTCGGGCGTCGCCGACGCGGGCGCTGGGATCACCCCAGCGGGGGGGACCGGCGGACGTGCCCCGGCGGGAGGCGCGGGCGGAAGCCTCGGTGTGGGGGGCCGCCCGGGTGGCGCCATGGGCGGAACCTCGGGCGGTAGCCCTGGTGGTTCGGGCGGCAGCTCGGGCGGTAGTTCTAGTGGTTCGGGTGGTGCACCGGGTCCCGGACCTGTGGTGATGGACGCGCTTATCGATGGTCCCAACGGAGCGCCGTACGAGTACATGGCCCATCACCCGCTGCGGCTGACCGTCAAGGGGCCGATGGCAGCCGAGGACGGCATGCCCAATCCGTTCTTCGACTATCGCTTGCAGGTCGTGTTCACGACCCCGAGCGGGAAGACCTTCGACGTTCCCGGCTACTATGCTGGCGACGGCAAGGGCGGCAAGGCCGGCGACGCATGGCGGGTGCACTTCAATCCGCCCGAGGCCGGTGCCTACACGTATAGGGTCTCGTTCCGCCGCGGGCCGGGCGCCGCGATTGACCTTCCGACCGCGGGCATGCCGGTTGCGGCGGTTGATGGAACTGCCGGAAAATTCAACCTGCAGCCGACCAACAAGGTCGCTCCCGATTTCCGTGGTACGGGCAGGGTGGCTTACGTGGGCAAGCACATTCTGGTCACGATCGGCGATGGCAAGCACTGGATCAAGACCGGGACCAACAGCCCCGAGGACTTCCTTGGCTACTATGGGTTCGCGAACACGAAAGACAACGTGCTCAGGCCGGCAGAGTTTCTTCACAGGTTCATGCCTCACGCCGGTGACTGGAAATCAGGCGATCCCGACTGGGGCAATGGCGCGGGAAAGAACATCATCGGCCTCATCAATTACCTGGGCCAAAACAGCGTGAACTCGGTGAACATGATCATGTTCACCTCACACGGCGATAGCGGCAACGTCTGGCCCTATCTGGCTGATGGCGCCGACAAGCTCCGCTTCGACAACGCCAAACTCCAGCAATGGGAAATCATGATGAGCCACGCGGACACCAAGGGTGTGGCCATCGGCGCCTATCTATGTGAGCTCGAGAACTGCCTTGAACAAGGGATGGGCCTGACCAACGAACGGAAATTGTATTACCGGGAGTTAGTCGCGCGTTTCGCGCACCACGGCGGGGTCCTTTGGAACTTGGGCGAGCAGAACCAATTCACAGTCGCGCAGAACAAGCAATACGCCGACTACATCTATGCCACTGACCCGTACAAGCACACGATTGCGAGGCATACCAGTTTTCCCACGGGCAACGTTGCCCGTGCCACCATCGACTATCCGCCGTTGATGGGCCATCCGTCGATCACGGCCAGCGCCATCGAGGGTTTTCCCGCAACGGCGGCCGACGACGCGACGCTGTTTCGCAACATGAGCGCCGCCGCCAGTCCTCCCTGGGTCATCATGCACAATGAGCAGATGCTCGCCAGCCAAGGTCTGGCTCAGTGCCCGACGCCGGGCGGCCCCTCGCAGCCGGGGGGCTGGGCGTGCGATGCGATGCGCACCCAGATGCTGTGGCCGTTTTTCTTCAAGGGCGGCGGCGGCATCGAGTGGTACTACGGCTACGCTACCGGCTGTCACGACATCCAGTGCGAGGACCAGCGGTCGCGCGCCGGAATGTGGGCCTATCACAAGGCGCTACAAGCGTTCATGGCAGCCCTTCCGCTGCAAGACATGGAACCGAGCGCCGTCGCGAGCGTTTTCTTGCTCCAGAAGAAGGGCGAAGCGTACGCCGTCTACCTGCCCAATGGCGGCCCGGTATCCGTGGATCTGACCGGAGCCACGGGCATGTTCGAGCAGCGTTGGATCAATCCCACCAATGGGATGTGGAGTACCGCGAGGATGGTGAACGGCGGGGCAATGGTGGACCTTGGGACGTCGCCGTTTCCCGGCGACAGCGCCGCTATTCTCCTCAAGAAGTAGTGGACCCGCACCGCAAGAAGGCCGGCCCGTCGTCACTGCGAACGACTGAACCTTCGCATCGGCGATGCGCGTCACGGGTTCGCCGCTCCGAACTGACGCGCGAGTGCGAGCACCGGACGCTCGCAGGTGCGGGTGGCGCCGAACTGCTCACCTGTGGACAGGGTGCGACGTGTGCGCTCAGTTGAAAGTGGCTGTGAGGAGCAGAGACGGGGACGCCAGCCGGATGCTGTCGTCGGTGGGGCACAGGTCGCAGGGCTGATGGCATTGCCCGAGCAGGCCGCAAAGGCTGGAGCGCCACCGAACTGGGGCGTCTATGTGGCCGTTGACGACGACTTGACTGGGACCACCCCGAAAATGCGCTGGCCCTTCTGGTCGAAGCCCGCAGCCGCGCGGGCACGCCGCTGCTCGATCTGACGGTGACCACCCGGCCGAGGTGGGGCTCGCGTACCCGGCAGCCGAGATCGCCGCCGCGCTGGGCGCCGCTTGCGCCGCGCCCTATCAGCCAGCGTCGCTTGGGCTGCCGCACGCCCGCGCAGCGGTGGCGGCGGACTTTGGACGGCGGGGCGTCGTGATCGATCCGGCGCATATCGTGCTGACAGCCAGTTCGAGCGAGTCGTACGGGTTTCTGTGGAAGTTGCTGTGCGATCCGGGCGACGTCGTGCTGGTGCCCGAGCCGAGTTACCCGTTGTTCGAACATCTGGCCCGGCTCGACGGTGTTACGCCACGGCCGTACCGGCTGGCTTACGACGGCCGCTGGCAGGTCGACTTCTCGACTCTTGATGCCACGGGCGCCCGCGCGCTCTGCGCGGTGTCGCCCAACAACCCGACCGGCTCGTACAGATGCGCCTTGGTCGATCGATATTGCAGGTCGTTGGTGATCATTTCGATCCTCCGAGGTTCAAGGCGACGATCCCCTTGCGGGAGCCGTCTCGTTCATTCTGGAAGAACTCTGCGAACGCGAGCCCGGTGCCTGCCTCGACGACGTTCGGGAAGAACTCGCCTCCAAAGCGCCTCTTCTGGGCTACCCGCCCAGCGGAAAAGTCCAGCAGGCGTCGAAGTCGCCCGGCTCGTCCTTCGAGGTGACGAAGCTGCCGTTGAGCCATGCTCGCCGGCATCCCACGGCTGCGAGCAGTTCGAGAGCCTGGGCTAGCCCATCGAGCAACGCGCGACGCTTCTCGTTCCACCCGAATCGCTCCAGAACCTCATCCCAGGACGCGACGTGCTCGCCAACAGGTAGTAGACCGGTGTCCGGGTCGAACGACGGAAGCACACCACACAGTGTCGACATCGGGCCGCCATGACCTTCTGGGCGATGGCGGCATCCAGTTTCTCGAGCCTGAAAAAAAACTCCTCGTTTACGCTTCGAACGGGCAACATCGATCACCTCCGAGTCTGAGCAACCCGGAGGCGAGCCCCCTCGGACACTTTTCGCAAGTTTCTTGGGGGGGCTCGTTCTTTCATCCCTCAAGAAAACTGATCAGAAAGCCAGATCGGCCCCTCAGGCTAGATGCCGCCGCTCAATCCGGCACCGAAGCCAAGACGCTGCACGAGTCCACTGAACGTCCGTCGAATGGCCCGCTCATTGAGCACGCCTGGGCGTTCAGAGATGAAGAAGCCGTGGCAGATCTCATCGTAGCCAAGGCGGGCTCTATGGGCGGCGTAGATGCGAAGGGCGGCGGCGGTCGACTGGTGCAACGGGACCAGTCGCGACTTGTGGAACTTGCTGCCCAGTACTCGAAGATGCGGCGGCTCGACGCCGAGTTGAACATCTTCCAATCGCAGCTTCGCGACCTCGCCCACTCGAATGCCCGAGGCGGCCAACAAGCCGATGACCGTCGCATGCGTGTGAGGACGCAGGGAATCGGTCGGACCCAACAGTCGGGCCGCCTCGATCACGGCCTTGATCTCGTCGTCCGTGAAAATGTACGGGGTGGGCCGCCGAGCACCCGCGATGAGCCCGAGCGGCGGAACCTCGGTCTGCGGTACCGAGGCGCGTACGTGGCCCAAGAAGCCGCGCACGACGCTGAGTCGCCGGGACTGCGTGCCAGCGGCGCAATGGTCGTTGTGGCACGCCCAGTCAACGGCCAGCCGTGATCGGATCGCCCCGTCCAGACCTTGGCGCTCGATGAAGGCGACGAAGTCCATCAGTAGCCGCTCCTCGGCGCGCATGGGGAATCCGAGAGCCCTCCGGAGCGCGACATAACGGCCGAGCCGATCGCGAAGCTCACCCGGTTTCATCGCGCACCTCCGAGCCAAGGCAATGCCAGACGCGACAACGCCTTGAGATCGAGCTTGGCGTAGATCATGGTGGTCTCCAGCCGCGCGTGGCCGAGTACATCGGCCACCTGCTTGAACGAAGCGCCGCACTGGAGCATCTGGGTGGCGACCGTGTGCCGGAGCGCGTGCGCCCCGCAGCGGTCGTTCGGCAGACCCGCGCGACGAAGATAACGCCCGGCAAGCGCACTGACGGAACTCGCGGCCAGAGGCCGGTAGGGCGGCACAGCGGTCAGGAACACACGACGGTCGTCGTTCCGCGGCCGGCGCCTCAGATGAGCCACCAGCGCAGTGCCGATTTCGTCGGACAGAGGCAACAGCCGGTCGCGGCCAGACTTGCCTGCGACGACGAGGATCTCCCCCTGTGACCACCGCAGGTGATTCATTTGAAGCGCGGCGGCCTCACCGGCCCGCAAACCAAGGCGCGCCAGAAGCAGCAAGATCGCACGGTCGCGAACCGCGAGGTCCGTCTTGGACTCGCACAGCAACAAAACGTGTTGGACCTCGTCGGGCGTGAGCCCTTTGGGCAACGAGGCGTGCTTCCACTGGCGAACCGTCGGTATAGCTCCTTCGATCCCCGCCCGAACGGCACCGCACAAGACAAGAAAACGAACGAGTGCACGAACAGCAGTCACGGGTGGCCGGCTGGCCGACGGCTTGAGCTTCGCCGCCGCTTGTCGAACGAATTCCGCCAGACCGTCCGCCGTCAGGGCAGTCCAGTCCAGCGCCTGCCCTCCGAAGTACTGGGCGATCAGCAACCGCGCGTAGCGGCAGTAGCACCGCCGCGTCCCCGCCGATAGCCCCGCAACACGCTCAAGATGCTGGTCGTACGATGCCACCCACCGCTCCACCTCCGTGGCAGGCGCGGCGATCGGCACGCAAGTCACTCCGCTTTGGCGGAGGAACGTGAAGAACCCGTGCGCCCCCGCAGCAGTGGCAGGGAGGCGCGCGTTGGCCTGTCCGCCTCGACGGCGCCGTCCCAACTCGAGCAGATACTCGGTGAACGCAGACTCATCGAGCTGCTGTACAACCTGTCCCCGTCGCCGCAACCAGCGGCTCAGTCGATCCGCGGCGAACACGTAGCGGACGATCGTCCGGTGACGGTAGTGCTTCTCCGCCAGCGCGGTGGCAAACGACCCGAGGTAATTGCGCGCAGGGCTCGCTGCGAGCCGAGCATGATCTTGCTGTCTGTGAACAAGTCCTTCGAACATTGCGTCCTCCCTTCCGGCCATCGGGCCGAAAAGTCGGACGCTGCCCTGGATTATGTGGAGCCGCTACGCGGCGTCCGTCACGACCCCACCGTCGAGATCACCGACGACGACACGGGCCAGCTCGGCATAATCCAGCGCTCCACATATCGCGGCGTTTTGTCCGCGGGGAGCGCGGCCACGGATCAGAAAAAGCGAGCCCCGGCGTAGCACCCCCGATGGGGC
>JANPCZ010000074.1:0-29736 GCA_031431215.1 Myxococcales bacterium | reverse complement strand
TTGAGGTGCTCGCGTAGGAGATCGCGGCCGAAGTCGCCGTCGTAGTCACGCCACACGGTGTGGATGTGGTTCGCGCTGTTCTGGGTGTTGTCGTACTCGACGATGAACGTGGGGCCCTGCACCCGGTAGTAGTGCGGATCGCCGCGGTTGGAACCGCCAGCCCAGCCGAACCACAAGTTGTCGTAGCCCTGCTTCTTGACCTTGTCCATGCGTTCGGCAGCCAGCGCCGCGGGCATGCTGGAGGTGTACTGCTCGAGCAGGGCCTTGAGCATCGCCACCTGTGCGGGCTTCAAGTCCTTGACCGGCACACCCTCCGGCTTGAGCGGATCGACCTTGGGCTGGTTCATGGTGACGATGTCCTTGAACGCCTCCTTGGCGAACAGCGCCTTCGCCTTCTGCTTGTCGTCCAGCGCCTGCAGAAGTTGCCGTCCCAGGTCTTCCTCGGCCTTGAGAACACGCCGGCCCTTGAGCGGCCCCTCACCAACCTCGCCCGGGTTCGCTCCGAAGAACTGCGGCAGGTTGACCACCATGGTGCCCTTCACGATGGTGAAGTTGAGCGACACATGGTGTCCCTCGACGCGCCAACCCCAGCTGCCTTTGGCGGCCGGGGTGCCGTAGATCGAGAAGAAGTACATCTCGGGATCTCGCTTGACCGGATCCTTCTCCTTCTCGGCCAGGACGTTTTCCAGTTCCATGATCTGGGTGGTCTTGGTGTAGCCCGCCGCCGACAGCCCGGTCTTGAGCAGCGCGTGCGCCAGTTCGCGTTGCTTGGCATCCATCTTCTTAAGCGGAACGCCGTGACGGTCGGGCTTGGGGATGAAATACCACTCGCTACGGTGGGCCTCTTCCAGAGTGAACACGCCCAGCTTTTTCTGCCCGTCGTTCCATGACGCCGTCAGCTTGGCTGCGGCATCGACCATCAAGGACCCCGGGCTCGCTGGCGCCAGGGCCAGCGCCACGATGGGAGCCACCAGGAGAATTCCACCCACGGTCGCGACGAACTTGGTCCTCATGCGCCGACGATCGCGCATCCTCCGCGACGGCGTCAACCAGCACGCACGGGAAAAGTCGATCGTTGGTGACAACCGTCGCACGAATCCTCCGATATCCCGCCATGCGGGCAATGTCAGAAATGCGAGAGGTGCTGGACTTCATGGCGCACCTCGCCTGGCCGGCTCGCTGCGCCGCCTGTCGTGCCTTCGTCGGCAGAGAAGTCGTCTTTTGTGACAGGTGCCAACCATCGCTGGTAGCGATCGGGCGCGCTTGCCCGCGGTGCGCGATACCGGGTGACGCGGCCCCTGATAGGTGCGTGACCTGTGCCGTGCGCAGGTTTCCGTTCGCTCGGGCCCACGCAGTGTTCGAGTACGGCGGCGCCGTCGCCGACGCCATCGTCCGCATGAAACACGGCAAGCACCGGGACGTGGCCCGGCCGCTTGGTGCCTTGCTCGCGCCCGCGATTTACGCGGCCGTCGACGCGGGAGTCGACGTGATCATGCCGGTGCCACTGCACCCTCGTCGCCTGCGCGCTCGCGGCTTCAACCAGGCGCTCGATCTCATCTGGAGCGCCCGCGATGTGCAGCGGGCCCAGCGGGACACGCGGCCACTTCGTTCCGTGCCCGCGATCTGGGTCGATGTGCTGCAGCGAATTCGCGACACCCCGTCACTCGGTCGCGACGCCCCCGCAGCACGCCGTGAGCGCGTACGCGACGCATTTGCGGTGCGCCGCGGCGCTAGCGTGCGGGGCCGCCATATCCTCTTGATCGATGACGTGATGACCACCGGCGCAACCTTCGCCGAGTGCGCCGACACTCTGCTGGCGGCAGACGCAGCGTCGGTTCGCGTGGCCGCCCTGGCGCGCGCCCTGTAACGCCGCCACGACTGACCGGGCGCTACTTCGGCGGCAGCTTGATGAGGTCGCGCAAGGAATTGGGATCCGTCTTGGCAGGAGCCGGCTTGGGCGCCAGACGCGGTTCGGTCTTCTGGGATCTGCCTTCGACCTTCTCGGGCCGGTCGACCTTGTCGACCTTGGGGACTTCGTCGGCCTTTGGGATCTTTTCGACCGTCTCGACCTTCTCGACCCTCTCGACCGTCTCGGCCTTCTCGGCCTTCTCGGCCCGCGGCACTGGCGGGCGGGCCCGGCGTCGCTTCGTGGCTGCCTCGACTGCTGCGGCGCCTTCAATATGGAACACCACGCGCCGGTTCTTCGCGCGACCCTCGGGGCTTCCGTTGTCGACCCAGGGCAACCTCTCACCCTGGCCGATGGGCGACAGACGCGCCCGCGCGATGCCACGGCCGACCAGGTAGTCGACCACCGCAAGAGCGCGCCGGAGCGACAACTTCTGGTTGTAGTCATCGGGGCCGGTGTCATCGGCGTGCCCCTCGACGGCGCAACGGCCGATCTCGGGATGGGCGCGCAGGGTGTGTGCCACCTGGTTGAGCAAGCTCTGTGATGCCGACTTCACCCGCGCGCGCTCGGTGTCGAAGAAGACGCGATCATCGATGAGCAACTCCTTCTCGCCGACTTGTACCTGCACCTTGCCCTCGTCGGGACAGCCGTCCTCGTCGGCGTTGCCGTTGATGGTCTCAGGCTGGTTCGGGCATTTGTCGTCCTTGTCGAGGATGCCGTCCTTGTCGTTGTCAGGATCCGGGCAGCCGTCGGCGTCCTCGAATCCGTCCTTGTCCTCGGGCTCGTCCGGGCACTTGTCGTCCTGGTCGGGAATGCCGTCACCGTCGCGATCGCCAGGCGCGGGTAGGTTGTCCGGGCAGCCGTCCTCGTCCTGGAATCCATTCTTGGTCTCGGCCTGGTTCGGGCACTGGTCGACGCCGTCGAGCAAGCCGTCGCCGTCGTTGTCGGGATCGGGGCAGCCATCGGCATCCTCGAAGTCGTCCCGATCTTCGGCGTCCCATGGGCATGCGTCGCCGACATCGGCAACACCGTCACGATCGAAGTCGGGCCCCACACTGGCCCAGCCCACGGTCGCCACCACCCGGAAAGCCGGCGCGCCATACCCCGAAACCAGTCCGGGCCCGCCGCCCAGACCGAACGACATCAGGCCGACCTGCTGGCGCGCCCCCAGTAACAACTCGACCGGCGTGTGCCGGCGCTCGAGGAAATGGCCATCGGCGGCGGTGGCGCCGGTCAACTCGCCGACCAGCCGCGTGGCAGCGCGCAGACCATACTGAGCCCCCGTACCGACCGTGACGAGCTGGCCCAACTTCGTGCCATACAGATCAGTCTGGCCTCGTAGCCCAAGGCCCAGGTGTCCCGCGACTATCCAGCGTCGTGCGCTGTACTCGGCGACCAGGCGCGGTTCGACACCCGGCGTTCGCTCGTTCAACAACACCCGCCGCGGCGCCATCGGCGTCGACGCCAGCAGCGCTGCGCCCAGCGCGAAGGCCCCACCTGGCGAGTGCCACACGCGAGCGCGCAACGCCAGTCGTGCATCGCCCAGCCCCGCGGCACCCGGCGCAGGCGCCCCCGGGGGCGTGTCCCCGGCCTGGTACGCGACGAAGGGCAGGGCCAGGTCCAACTCGAACCGACCGTAGAGGCCGATCCCCAGCAGCGCGGTCCCGCCAGCCGCGTGCTCAAGCACGTCGTGGCTACTGCCAGGCTCGGTAAGGCGCAGGGGCAAGTGGGCGTAGCTGAGATCGAGAGCGGCGGCGTACTGCAGGTGTGGCAGAAACCGCAACGTCTCGACCTCGAAACCACGGTTGGCGGGCGCGACCGGGCGGTACTGCTCGACCGAGGCCAGCCCCTGCGCCGCAGCCAGCCGCACGCTGCCTAGCAGCAGGGCCAAAGGAAGACAATGAAGCAAGCGCATGGCGTCGGTCAGGGAACCTGGCCAGAGTGCTGGATTTTTCGCCGTTCGGGAATACCCTCGGCGTTTTTCACTCTGTCCTTGACACCGCCGTGCCGAGCCTTAACTTAGCCCCCCTGATTCGGAACCAACAAACACAGGCACGTAGCTCAGTGGAAGAGCACTACCTTGACACGGTAGGGGTCGGCGGTTCAATCCCGCCCGTGCCTACGCGATCACGCGCGGAGCAGGTTCACGCGGGGCTGCTGGGGCGACTAGGGCGGCCGGGGCAGCGATGAGCGAGCGTCCCGTGGTTCGCCCGCGCGACAAGGGCGACGTGCCTGACGATCCGTTGTCGCGCATGCGGCATTCGGCGTCGCATGTGATGGCCGATGCCATCATGCGCCTGCGGCCCAACGCCAAGCTGACCCTCGGCCCGGCCATCGAGACCGGCTTCTACTACGACGTCGACACCGAGCCCTTCGCGCCCGAGGATCTGGAGCGCATCGAGGCCGAGATGCGCAAGGTGATCGCCGCTGACCACGCGTTTGTTCGCAAGGCCATCTCGCGCGACGACGCCGCGCGGATGTACGAAGCCAACGCCAACCCCTACAAGGTCGAGCTGGTTCGATCGTTCCCCGCTGACGAGGAAGTGACGCTCTACCAGCACGGTGACTTCGTCGATCTCTGCCGCGGGCCGCACGTCGATCGCACCTCCGAGATCAAGGCTTTCAAGGTGCTGTCGTTCGCAGGCTCCTACTGGCGCGGCGACGAGCGCAACCCGCAGTTGCAGCGGGTCTACGGCACCGCGTTCGCGACCGAGGCCGACCTTGCCGAGCATCTGCATCGGATCGAAGAGGCCAAGAAGCGCGACCACCGTGTGCTGGGCAAGCAGCTCGACCTCTATTCGCAGGACGAACTGGTGGGCCCGGGTTTCATCCTGTGGCACCCGAAGGGCGCCATGGTTCGTCAGATCATCGAGGATCTGATCCGCCGCGAGGTGCTTCGCCGCGGTTACCAGCCGGTGTACACGCCCCACCTGGCGCGCGAGCAATTGCTCGAACGCTCGGGCCACCTCGAGCACTACAAAGAGAATCTGTTCGGCGGCATGGAGCTGGAAGGGCAGCGCTTCCTGGTCAAGCCGATGAACTGCCCGCTGCATGCGGCCATTTACCGCTCGCAGATGCGTTCGTACCGGGATCTGCCTTACCGCCTGTCCGAGCTGGGTACCGTGTATCGCTACGAGCGATCGGGCGTGCTGCACGGGATGCTGCGGGTACGCGGCTTCACTCAGGACGATGCCCACCTGTTCGTGCGCGAGGAGCAGATCGAGGACGAGATGCGGGCCTGCGTGCGCTTCGGCCTCGACATCCTGGAGATATTTGGCTTCAAGGACCTCAAGCTGTTTCTGGCGACCCGGCCGGAAAGCTTCATGGGCGAGGTCGCCGCCTGGGATCGTGCCGAGGCAGCCATCCGGAGGGTGCTCGATGCGACCGGCATTCCGTTCGAGGTCGACGAGGGCGGCGGCGCTTTTTACGGCCCCAAGATCGACCTCAAGATCAAGGACGCCATCGGCCGTGAATGGCAGTGCGCTACTTTTCAACTCGACTTCCAGCTGCCGCAGCGGCTCGATCTCGAATTCGTCGACTCGGACGGCCAGCGCAAACGCCCGGTGATGATCCACCGGGCTTTGCTTGGCTCGGTCGAGCGCTTCGTGGCGGTGCTGATCGAGCACTACGCCGGAGCGTTTCCGGCGTGGCTGGCGCCGGTGCAGGTACGGGTGCTGTCGGTGAGCGAGAAGGCTGAAGCCTACGCCAACGAGGTACTGGCAGCGCTGCTTGGCGCCGGTCTGCGCGCCGAAGTGGACCTCGGGGCCGACAAGCTTGGCGCCAAGATTCGCCGCGCCCAGATGGAGAAGATCCCCACCATGCTCGTGGTGGGGGAGAAGGACATGCAGGCCCGGGTGGTTTCGCCCCGGACCAGGGAAGGCCTACAGATACCGGCCACCCCGCTCCATGAGATGGTCGCCCGGCTAGCCGCCGAAGCGGTCGTCCCGGTCCCCGGACAAGCGAAATAACCGCCAGCAGGAGAAAAGATCATCTCGAGACCAGGGTTTTCATCAGGAGGAAGTGCTTCGGACAACTACCGCGTCGGCCGCCGCATACGCGTGCCCGAGGTGCGAGTCATCGGCGCCGATGGCGCGCAGGTCGGCATCGTGCCCACCCAGGAGGCCATGAAGATGGCCGAGGAACTGGGGCTTGAGCTGGTCGAGGTCAACCCGCGCGCGGCGCCGCCGGTGTGCCGGATCATGGACTTCGGCAAGTTCAAATACGAGCTGTCGAAACGCGAGAAGGACTCGCGCAAGCACCAGGCGACGGTGGTCATCAAGGAGATCAAGTTTCGCCCCAAGACCGATGACCACGACCTGGATTTCAAGACCAAGCACATCCGACGCTTCCTCACCGAGGGCAACAAGTGTCGGCTCCTGATCGTGTTCCGCGGACGCGAGATCGTGCACCCGGAAACCGGTGAGCACATGCTGAACGCCGTGGTCAAGTTGCTGGCCGACATCGCGGTCATCGAGCAGCGGCCATCCATGGAAGGCCGCCGAATGGTCATGACGATCGGGCCGCGCCCTGGGCTCATCCGGCCGACACCCGCTCGTCCCAGCGGCTCGGACGGTGGTGGGCCAAGCGGCGGGCCAGGCGGCGGGCCTAGTGGTGGTGCGCCGCCGTCGAGCCCAGGTGCAGCCCCGGCGGGCGCAGCGCCCTAAACAGCCGCTTCGGCAAGGCAACTCTTGCGCCCGGGGCGCAGATTGATATATTGCGCCGCTCCCATGGCCAAGCACTACAAGATGAAGACCAACAGCAGCGTGAAGAAGCGCTTCAAGCTGACGGCAAGTGGCCGCATCAAGCGCAAGAGCGCTTACCTGCGTCACTGCCTTTCCCACAAGACGACCGGTGTGAAGCGGAAACTGCGCCGCGGCTCCTATGTCCACAAGACGCAAGAGCACCAGATTCGCGCCATGATCCCTTACGGACTATAGGAGTCACGACCCATGCCCCGCGCCAAAGGTGGTTATAAGACCCGTCACCGCAGAAACCGCATCCGGAAGCACGCCAGTGGCTTTCGTGGTGGACGCGGCAATCTGTGGAAGGCCGCTGTCGAGGCGGTGCATCGCAAGTGGCGCTACGCCTGGTTCCACCGGCGCAAGCGAAAGAGCGACTTCCGAGGCGTCTGGATCGTGCGGATCAACGCTGCCGCTCGTGAACTGGGGCTGTCGTATTCGCGCCTCATCGCCGGGCTTACCAGGGCCAAAGTGGGCCTGGATCGCAAGATCCTGTCCGACCTGGCCATCAGCGATCCCGCGGCGTTCAAGAAGATCATCGAGACGGCGCAAGCCGCTTAGCGCAAGGTGGGCGTGAAGAGTGGGACCGCGCCCACCGACGCCGCGTCGCTGATCGCCGAGTTCGATCGGCTGGCGGGCGAGTTCCATACCGACATCACCAGTCTGGTGACCGAGTCGGACATTCGGGGCGCTGCGGCCAAGTACCTCGGCAAGAAGGGCCGGGTATCCGAGCTCATGCGCCTGCTCGGCACTGTCCCGGGGCCTGAACGTGGTCCTGTGGGCGCTGCGGCGAACCGCGCCAAGTCGGGCATCGAGACGCTCGTGGAAACCCGTCTGGCGGCACTCGCGGGCGCCGCACTGGGCCTCGACCTGCAACGCTCCGTCGATGTCACCCTGCCTGGGCGCGGACGCCGGCTCGGGACCCTGCACCCACTGACGCTCGTGCGCCGCGAGATCGAACGCATCTTCGCCGGGCTTGGCTTCGAGGTGCGCACGGGCCCCTGGATCGAGACCGAGTGGAACAACTTCGACGCGCTCAACACTCCGCCGGATCACCCGGCGCGTGACATGCAGGACACCTTCTTCGTCGAAGGTGGCATGGTTCTGCGCTCACACACCTCGCCGGTCCAGATCCGCACCATGCAGGCCGGCCCGCCGCCGGTGAAGATCATCGCGCCCGGGAACGTATTTCGTCGCGACGACGACGCGACCCACACGCCCATGTTCCCGCAAGTCGAGGGCCTGCACGTGGATCGCGACGTGACCTTCGAGCACCTGAAGGCCACCCTTATGCGCTTCGTGCGCCAGTTCTTCGGCCCTGACACCAAGATCCGCCTGCGGCCAAGCTTTTTCCCTTTCACCGAGCCGTCCGCCGAACTGGATGCCACTTGCTTCAAGTGCGAAGGGCGCGAGCCCGCGCGCAAGACCTGCCGTCTATGCAAGGGCTCCGGCTGGCTTGAGATCGGCGGTTGCGGCATGGTTCACCCCAACGTCTTCCGGGCCGTGGGTTACGACCGGCACGACGTCACCGGCTACGCGTTTGGCATGGGCCTTTCGCGGATGGCGATGCTCAAGTACGGCATCAACGATCTGCGCCTGTTCTACGACAACGACTTGCGTTTCCTGCGCCAGTTCCCAGGGGTGGGGTAGGCGCCATGAGGGTTTCAGTCAACTGGCTCAAGGAGCTTGTGCCCGCGGCCCGCGACCGATCCACCGCCGAGATGGCGCACGCGCTGACGCTGCTCGGTCTCGAGGTGGAGAGCATCGACGAGCGCGGTCGCGAGTTGTCCGGCGTCGTGATCGCAGAAGTCCTGGGCGTATCAACGCACCCGAGCGCAGACAAGCTACGCATCGTGCGTGTGCGCGCCGGTGGTGGCGACGAAAGCGTGGTCTGCGGCGCCGCCAATGTCCCGGCCCCTGGCTACCGCGTGTGCTGGGCGCGGCCGGGCGCGACCCTGCCTGGCGGCCGCACCCTGGAGGCACGCGAGGTGCGCGGCGTGATGTCGCCCGGGATGCTGTGCAGCGAGCCTGAGCTGGGGCTGGGCGAACAAGGTGACGGAATTATTGTTCTGTCACCTTCAACGCCAACCGGCGTGGATCTGGCAGCGTTCGCCGGCATCCGCGACGACGTCCTGGAGGTCAACGTCACACCCAACCGTGCCGACGCGCTCTCGCATATTGGCATCGCGCGCGAGCTGGCCATCGCATTTGGTGCGCCGCTGGTGTTGCCCAAGCCGCCGAGCGTGCGTGCCATCGCGGGCGCCGCCCCCATGGACGTGCGCATCGCCGACGATGCTGGCTGCGCGCGCTACCAGGCTCGATTCGTGGCCGAGCTGAGCGTGGGCGAAAGTCCGCTGCCGCTGCGGCTGCGGCTGCTCTACTGCGGTGTACGGTCGATTTCGAACTTGGTCGATGTGACGAACTACATTCTGCTCGAGACCGGGCATCCTTTGCACGCCTTCGATCTGGACCGCCTTGACGGCGGGATCACCGTCAGGCGCGCGAAACCCGCCGAGCCCATGACCACGCTGGATGGCGTCGAGCGCACGCTCGAACCGGGCGACATCGTGGTAGCAGATGCGCGCGGGCCGGTCGCTCTGGCCGGCGTGATGGGCGGTGCGAAGAGCGAAGTCACCGCCGCAACGACGCGGGTCCTGCTTGAGACGGCCACGTTCGATCCCACCAGCATCCGCCGCACCTCGAAGCGGCTGTCGCTTGGATCGGAGGCGTCGTACCGTTTCGAGCGTGGCGTGGATGCGAACGGTGTTCCGTACGCAGCGGCCCGCGCGGTGGCTCTGCTGGCCGAGGTGGGTGGCGGCGCCGCGCTGGACGCGATCGTCGATCGCTACCCGTCGCCGGCATCGCCGCGAACGGTGCAGCTATCCATGGCGCGGCTGCGACGAGTTTCGGGCCGGTCGTTCGAAGTCGAGGCAGCGCGTCTGGCGCTGGCCAAGGTAGCCGACACGGTCGAGGTGCAGGGGCAGGGCGATGCGGCGGTCTTCGTGGCGGCGCTGCCTACGCATCGACCCGATCTCGGCATCGAGGAGGATCTGGTCGAGGAGATCTTGCGCGTCGGCGGACTCTACGCGCAGCCCCCGCGAGCCGGACTGGTGGCGACCAATGCGGTGTCGCGCGACAACCCCGAAGCTCCCGCCGATCGGGCGCGCGATCTTCTGGCGGCGCTCGGGCTGTCCGAGATCGCAGGCTGGGGTTTCGTTTCCCGGGCCGCTCTTGCCGCCATCACCAACCAGGGCCAGCCGGCCCATCTCGGTGACGGAATCGTGGTCAAGAACCCGATCTCGTCAGACTACGAGGTCATGCGCACGTCGCTCTTGCCTGGTCTCGCGGCTGCGCTCGGTCGCAACCTGGCCCGCGGGGTGCCCGACCCGGCTCTGTTCGAGGTCGGACCGGTCGTACGTCGAGCCGCCACAGGTGCGCCCGAGTCGGGCCAGTTCACTCATGCGGCAGCGCTCCTTGCGGGGCGCTCGTCGGGGTGGCTCAAGCCGGGCGATCCGCTGGATTTTTTCGACGTCAAGCGCCTGGTCGACGAGCTACTTGTTGGTTTCGGGATCAAGGACGTGCACTACGAGATCAGCACGGACCTGCCGTTTCTCCACCCCGGCGTTTCCGCCGCGATTCGCGCCTCGGATCGCGAGATCGGCAGCGTGGGCGAGCTTCACCCAGCCGTCGCGCGCAAGCTCGGCATCGACCAGCGTGCTTTCTATTTCGAGCTGGACGTCGAGTCCCTGGCGCGAGAGCAGGCTGCCATCCGCATCGCGCCGCCGCCGCGCTTTCCCGCGGCGTCTCGCGACCTGTCGTTCTGGATCGACGTCGCTGTTCCAGCGGCAACCCAACGCGCACATTTCGCGTCCGCCGGGGAAACCTTGCTGCGCGAACTAGCCGTACTGGAGGACTTCCGCGATCCGAAATACGCGCCGCCCGGCGAGAAGGGCATGCTGTGGAGCATGACCTACCGTGCAGACGATCGGACCCTCACCGACGCCGAAGCCGACGCTGCCCACGCACGCGTGGTCGCCGCGATCAAGCAGAAGTTCGGGATACGCATTCGATGACAGTTCCTAACCCTTTGACATTAATAGGGTTCTGGGTCTATCTATTGAGTCATGACGAAGGCCGACATCGTGGAGACGGTCTACGAGAAGGTGGGGGGATTCTCGAAGAAGGAAGCTGCCGAGATCGTCGAGACGGTCTTCGACACCATCAAGGAGACCCTGGAAAAGGGCGAGAAGATCAAGATCTCCGGGTTCGGCAACTTCGTCGTCCGTGACAAAAACGCGCGTGCCGGGCGCAACCCGCAGACCGGCCAGGAGATCACCATCAGCGCGCGCCGCGTGCTGACCTTCAAGCCGAGCCAGGTGCTCAAGAACGCGCTCAACATCTAGGTCCGGGAGCTTTTTCAGGTGGCCCGAAGAGCGCCCGTCCCCGTCGATGCGAGCGGCATTCCCGAAAAGCCGTTCTTCAAGATTGGCGAAGCGGCCCGTCTGTGCGCGGTGAAACCCTACGTGCTCCGATACTGGGAGACCGAGTTCGCGTCCTTGCGGCCGCAGAAGACCCGCTCGCAGCAGCGCCTTTATCGCAAGAAGGACGTCGAATTGTTGCTCAAGATCCGCGAGCTGCTATACGACAAGCGCTTCACGATCGAGGGTGCGCGGGCCCGCCTGCGCGAGACCGGTCACGACGAGGCGCCGCCGCCACAGTTGCCGCCGCCCGAAATCGAGCGCGAGGCGCTGCAAAAGCTGAAGCAAGGTCTACAAGATCTGATACGAATGGTGGACGACTGAACGGACGAATCGACGATCATTACCGCAACATCGGCACACACATCGGGGCGTGGCGCAGCCTGGTTAGCGCACCTGTCTGGGGGACAGGGGGTCGCTGGTTCAAATCCAGTCGCCCCGACAATTTACCGAGGAACCCTGAGAGGGTTCCTCGACCTCCTTTTGCTGGGGGATCGGCGCCCGTGCGGGGTGAGAGGGTTTCTCGACCTCCTTTTGCTGGGGGACCGGCGCGTGGCGAAGGCGCGATGAAGGTGCGCCGTGGCTGAGCGGCCGTTGATCCTGCTGTCGAACGATGACGGCGTCAGCGCGCCGGGGATCTCGGCGGCGCTGGATGCGCTCGCTGATCTGGCTGAGATTGTCGTTGCAGCACCCGATCGCGAGCGTAGTGCCACCTCGCATTCCATCAGTCTGGATCGCCCGTTGCGCGCCGATGAGATCCGCCCGCAGGTGTTTTCCATCGACGGCACACCGGTCGATTGCGTGTACCTGGCGCTGCTCCATCTTGTGCCGCGCAAGCCCGATCTGGTGGTGTCGGGCATCAACAACGGCTTCAACCTGGGCTCGGATGTTTTCTACTCGGGCACGGTGGCCGCCGCGGTTGAAGGGGCGTTGCGCGAGGTGCCCGCGGTGGCGATCTCCCTGGAACGGCGCAAACCCCAGGATTTCAGCCACGCGGCCAGGTTTCTGCGCAGCCTCGTGTCAGGAGTGCTGGCGCACGGCCGATGGGCCATCCCGCGCGGCTCACTCCTGAACGTGAATCTCCCGCAGGGCCCCGTCACCGCATACGAGGTCACCTTCCTTGGCCGCCGCGTCTATCGGGACATGGTGGACGTGCGCCAAGATCTGCGCGGCCGCTCGTACTACTGGATCGGGGGACCCGAAGAAAAAGGCGCCGACGAGTCCGGCTCCGACTGCAGCGCCGTGCAGGCCGGGCGCGCCTCGGTCACGCCGCTTGGGCTCGACCTGACGAACCGGGCGATGATCGCGGATCTGGCCAGCTGGCGGCTCGACGGTTTCGTGCAAACCGGACCGGACTTGGCTACAACCAAGGGGCCATGAGAGGCCGAGGCCACGACTCGCGGGATGCGTGTTTCCTGGCAGGAGAGGGCGACGTCGCCCTGCTGGGACGCTACGGTGCACATCGCCCCTTACCCAAGGATTGAGACCGGTGGCAGGAGCGGGCTGCCGGCGCACCGCCCACGGGTTTCTCCTGCTGGTCGCTGGTTTCGACTGCGCCCTTAGCTGTGGAACCTCGGGGACGCCGCTTCATCCCGACAATCCGCCGGGCTCCTGGTACATCGTGCGCGAGGGCGACACGCTTGCTGACATCGCGACGCGGGCGGCAGTACCGCTGGAGGACCTGATCGAGATCAACGGCTTGTCGAAGAGCGACACCGTGCGAGAGGGGCAAATCATCTACCTGCTCGATGCAGATGGCTTGCGGCGACCGACACGCCCGCGACCACTGGCCGAACTCGATGCTCACGAGTCAGCAGCGCCGCGCGCGTCGCCGAGCTCAAAAACGCCGAACCAGGCGAACTGGTCGCCGTCGTCGACCACCGCGCCCCTGCGCTGGCCGGTGGCTCAGCCACGACTGACGTCGGCCTTCGGCCAGCGCCAGGGGCGCGCCCATGAGGGCATCGACCTTGGCGCGCCCACGGGCACGCCCATCTACGCCGCCAAGGAGGGCAGTGTGCTCTATGCCGGCGACGCCGTCCGCGGCTACGGCAACATGGTCGTGCTCCAGCACGCAGGCGACCTGCTGACCGTCTACGCTCACAACTCGGTCCTCCTGGTGAAGCCGGGCGACAAGATAGCGTCTGGCCAGGAGATTGCGCGCGCGGGACAAAGTGGCCACGCCACAGCGCCACATTTGCACTTCGAGGTGCGCCGGGGCCAGGTGCCCAGCGACCCGTTGAAATACCTGCCGCCTTTGCGTTGATTCACCGTTCGGTCGCGACCACGACACCGTCGCGCACCACCACCACGAAAGTCACTGGGCCGTCGTTCACAAGTTCGACATCCATGTGGGCCGCGAAGCGCCCGGTCTCGACCGGGAGCCCCTCAGCCCGCAACTTGTCGGCGACCCGCTGATAGAGCGCCTGGGCCAGCGCCGGCACTTCGGCGCCCTCGAAGCTCGGCCGGTTGCCTTTCTTGATCGAGCCGGCCAGGGTGAACTGGCTCACCACGAGGCACCCGCCGCCGACATCCTTCACGGTGACGTCCATGGCTGCCTTGCCGGGGAAGATCCGCAGGGCGGCGATCTTGCGCGCAGTCTCGTCGGAATCGATCTCGGCATCGCCTTTCTCGACGGCGACCAGCAGGACGAGCCCCTTGTCGATGCGACCTACCAGCGCGCCATCGACGCGAACCTCGCCCCGGCTTACCCGCTGGACAACTGTGATCACCGCAGCCCTCGCTCGTATAGGCGCGGCCAGATGAGCCGCGACCGCGTCTCGATCTCGCGGCGCAACTGGTCCGCCGACGCCAGGACACTCTGGCACGCGCTCTCGATGTACTGGCGCAGGCCGGGATCGAGCGTGTCAGGCAGTTCGTCTCGGTCGAGTACCCGGGCGGGCTCGCCGAGGGGCAGAAGCACGTCAAGCACCAGATCCCGCCAGTCGAGAGCGTCCGCGGAAATTTCCACACGATCGCACAGGTTGACGTACAACCCGACCGTCACGCCGGACGGCGTTAGCCAGTGATAGACGTTGTACGGTCGCTGCGTCCAAAAGTAGCCGAGGGTCACCGTGCCCGCCGGCAGGGTGAGAGTGTCAACCTGCGTGACCCGAAAAGAGACGAACAGCACGACCGCAAGGGCAGGCTCGCGCTCTATCAGCCGACATCGAAATATCTTCGTGGCGCCGGTCAGCGTGTACTTCGTCTCAATGATCTCGGGCAGGCCCACGAGGTCCACCGGATTCGTTTAACATGACCGGAACCATCCTTCCGGCCGCGCGTACCAAGGATCGAAACCATGTCTGACAAGAAGCGACTCGGCGCATCGATTCCGTCCCGCGAGACCACGCCCGAATCGTGGTACTTCCACCGCCGAGCATTCGTGCGTGGCGGCGTGATCGTGGGTGGCGCAGCCTCGCTGGGTCTCGGCGCGCGCAAGTTGCTGGCGGGCGAGGCCCAGATGACACCCGAGTTGCCCGGCGTGAAGAAAACTGCCTTCAAGGTGGACGACGCGACGACGCCCTGGAAGGACGTCACGTCCTACAACAACTTCTACGAATTTGGCACAGGCAAGGGCGATCCCGCCGAGGAGGCCCACACCCTCAAGACGCGGCCATGGACCATTGCGGTCGAGGGCGAGGTCAAGAAGCCTCAGACGCTCGACATCGACAAGATCCTCAAGCTCTTCCCGCTTGAGGAACGCATCTACCGTTTTCGCTGCGTCGAAGCCTGGTCGATGGTGATCCCGTGGGTGGGCTTCCCGCTGGCATCACTTATCAAGAGCCTGGAGCCGACGTCGCGCGCCAAGTACGTCGCATTCACCACGTTGCTGCGCCCCGAGGAGATGCCGGGGCAACGGCGACCGGTTCTACAGTGGCCGTACGTCGAGGGCCTGCGGCTCGATGAGGCCATGCACCCGCTGGCTCTGCTGGCGGTCGGGGTTTATGGTCGCGCGCTGCCGAACCAGAACGGTGCGCCGCTGCGATTGGTGGTGCCGTGGAAGTACGGGTTCAAGAGCATCAAATCGGTGGTGAAGATCCGCCTGGTGGCCGAGTCGCCGCCCACGTCATGGAACTTGTCCGCGCCCGGTGAGTACGGCTTCTATTCCAATGTGAACCCCGACGTCGACCATCCACGCTGGAGCCAGGGGCGCGAGCGCCGCATCGGCGAATTCCTCAAGCGCAAGACGCTGCCCTTCAACGGCTACGCCAACGAGGTCGCCGCGCTCTACGCCGGGATGGACCTGAAGAAGTTTTTCTAGCAATGAGCGGGGCGCCCGATCGCGGTGCGACAGCCGGCTTGGCCGCCCCAGCGCCCAAGTCGAAGCCGTATCGGTGGCTCAAGCCGCTAGCGCTGGCGGCCGGGCTGACACCGCTCGCAGTCATCACCACGCGCTTTTTCCTGGGCGCCCTCGGGGCCAATCCCATCGTACTGGCGCTCAACCAGATGGGTCTGTGGACGCTGATCCTGCTGCTCGCGTGTCTCACCTGCACGCCGCTCAAGATCCTGTTCGATTGGAACTGGCCGCCGCGCATCCGTCGCGTGCTGGGCCTGTTGACCTTTTTTTACGGCTTCGTTCACTTCGGCATCTACGTCGGGCTCGACCAGGGGCTGGCCTGGGACGAGATCTGGAAAGACCTGGTCAAGCGCAAGTTCATGACCGTCGGCTTCCTGGCGCTCGTGCTCATGGCGCCGCTTGCCATCACCTCGACGAACAAGATGATAAAACGCATGGGGTTTCGCCGATGGAAGCGCCTGCACCGTCTGACGTACGTGGCCGCAGCGGCCGCCATCGTGCATTTCGTCTGGCGGGTGAAGGCCGATCTGCGCGAGCCGCTCATCTACGCTGGCGTCCTGCTGGCGCTGCTGCTCGTGCGGGTCGGTGCCTTCTTGCGCGAACGAGCAGCGCCTGGGTCCTCCTAGCGATCACGGCTCTTCCGTCATGTAGGATGGGCGCGACCCGGATGCCGACGACGCCGCCGAAACCCTCCGAGGCCATCGCTGCCTTGGCGGCCGAGTACTGGGAAGCGCGCATGAACGCGGATCCGATCGAAGCGACCCTGCTCGGCGATCGCCGGTTTGACGCTCGGATGCCCGACCTGTCGCCCGACGCCAACCAGCGCGAGATCGAACGACTGCGAGACTTGCGGGCGCGAGTCGCAACCGTGGACCTGCGTTCGCTGTCCGATCCGGAACGCATGTCACACGGGGGCCTGGTCGCGGAGATCGAAACTGACCTGGCGCAGAGGGAATGTCGCCTGTTCGAGTGGACGATCGATCAGCGCGAAGGGCCGCAGGTGCTGTTCCAGAACCTGGCCCAATTGCAGACCTTCGATACGCCCGAGCAAGGTGCGGCGCTACTGGCGCGCTGGCAGAAGCTGGGTGCCGACCTCGACCAGCGCATCGCCAACCTGAGGCGCGCTCTGGCCGACGGCCGTGTGGCGACCTCGAGCAGCATCGAACGCGTGATCCGGCAGCTCGACGACCTCCTGGAGAAACCCCTGACCGACTGGGTCCTGGCTGCGCCCGCGCGCAGAGATCTTGCGACCTGGCCCGACTCTCTGGCAGAAAACTTCCGCGCTGGCGTCAACTCCACGGTCGCGCAACAGATCCGCCCGGCCTTTCAGCGCTACCGCGACGTGCTCAAGACCGAGATTCTGCCCAGGGCTCGCGACGACCAGCACGTCGGGGTCTTGCATGTCCCGGATGGCCTCGCTTGCTACGCGCGCATGATCAAGGTGCACACCTCCTTGGCGCTCGCGGCCGACGACATCCATCACATCGGCCTGCAGGAGGTGGCCAAGATTCGCGCCGAGATGATGTCTCTGGGCAGCAAGCTATTCGGCACCACAGATCTGGCCAGCATCCAGCGCCGGCTGCGTTCGGACGGAACGCTGTTCTTCAAGACACGCAAGCAAGTCGAGGACAAGGCCAAGGAGGCCCTGGCACGCGCCAACGCCGCAATGCCGCGTTGGTTCAGCCGCCTGCCGAAGATCGCCTGCGTGGTCAAGCGCATCGAGTCCTACGAGGAGAAGGACACCACCATCGCTTACTACCGCCAGCCATCGGTCGACGGCTCGCGCGGAGGCACCTACTACATCAACACGTACGCCCCCGAAACGCGGCCGCGCTACGAGGCCGAGGTGCTCGCCTTCCACGAGTCGGTCCCCGGCCACCACACCCAGATCGCACTCGGGCAAGAGATGACGGGCATCCCCGAGTTTCGCCGCCACGCCGGCGTGACAGCCTTCGTCGAAGGCTGGGCGCTATACACCGAGCGCCTGGCCGACGAGATGGGCTTGTACACCGGGGATCTGGATCGCATGGGCATGCTCAGCTTCGACGCCTGGCGGGCGAGCCGCCTGGTCGTTGACACCGGCATCCATGTCAAAGGCTGGTCGCGTGACCGCGCCATCACGTTCATGCATGAGAACACCGCCCTGGCCGAGAACAACATCGCCAACGAGGTCGACCGCTACATCTCGTGGCCGGGCCAGGCCCTGGCTTACAAGATCGGCCAGCGCGAGATCATGAGCCTGCGCCGTGGCGCCCAGGATCGCCTGGGCGGGAGCTTCGACATCAAGGCCTTCCACGACGTCATCCTCCGCAACGGCGCGGTCAGCCTGGAGGCGTTGCGCGGCGAAGTTGAACGGTGGATCGGCAGCATCGCGCAGGGCAAACCCGGGTCTCGGACCTGAACTGGCTCGATGAACTGCACCTGAAGCTGCCATTCTATGGCGGCCGACCAGCGCGGCCCTGGGGGCTATACTGCGCGACGATGTACGCGGCTGCGGAACTGGCGACCCGGGACGACGGACCAAAAGAGGACCACATCGTCTCCCTGGCCGGCCTCACCTGGCAGGACTACGAGCGTCTGCTCGAAGCGCGAGGCGACAGATCCGCGCCCCGCCTCACCTACCTGTGCGGGGTACTTCAGATCATGAATCCGTCCTACGACCACGAAGCAATCAAGTCGATGCTTGCCCGCCTGTTCGAGGCCTACTGCATGGACCTGGGGATCGACTTCATGGCCGTGGGCTCGTGGACCATCAAGGATCAGAAGGAGGAGCGCGGTGCCGAGCCAGACGAGTGTTACGTCTTCGGTACCGAGCGCAAGGAGCGGCCCGACCTCGCCATCGAGGTCATCTGGACCTCGGGCGGGCTGAGCAAGCTTGATGTGTACCGCCTGCTGGGCGTTCCCGAGGTGTGGATCTGGCGGCATGGCGCGCTCGCGGTACACGTCCTGCGTGGCGAGCAGTTCGAGCGCCGCCCCAGGAGCGTGCGTTTTCCTGATCTGGACCTCGACCTGTTGGTGACGTTCCTGGATCGGCCGTCGGTCACGCGCGCGGTCCGTGACTTTCGTGCGGCGCTGGCGGCTCGGGGCTGAGCGCGGCCGCGACTCCGTTTCAAGAAGAGGCGCAGTCATGAGCAAGGCATTCAGGTATCGAGTCGTGACGGAGTGGAGCGACGAAGACGACGCTTTCATCGCGCGTGTTCCCGCCCTCCCCGGGTGTGCCGCCCACGGGGCGACGGTGGAAAAAGCGGCGAAGGAAGCACAGAGCGCGGCCCAGGCCATTCTGGAGATCATGCACGAGCACCGCGACCCGTTGCCTCCGGAGGACGCGTCGGCGGACTACTCGGGGCAACTTCGGCTGCGGCTGCCCAAGAGCATGCACGAGCGTATCTCCCGCATGGCCACGGCCGAGGGCGTGTCGCTCAACACCATGCTGCTCACGTTCATCGCGCAGGGCTTCGGCGGGCGCCTGGGCACGGGCGAGAGGGCAGGGCCCAGCCCCGCGGGCGTCAGATCGTCCGCGAAGCGCAAGGCGGTGGCATGATGGCCCGCCAGAAGCGGAAGCGATCCCACGGCATGGGCAGCGTCCCAGCGCAGCGCCGGCAACGACCTTGACGTGGTAACAGGCGACACGACATACCTGCACCTCGTAGAATCTTTCGTTTGGCCCCGTAGCTCAGGTGGATAGAGCGGCGGTTTCCTAAGTCGGGTGGAGGCGATCACGGGCGATCGTGGGAAGTGATCGGCGGTGATAGCTCACCGACGGAGAACCGTAGCCCGGCGCGCAAGCACGACGATCGGGGCCCCGTAGCTTCCAGGCTCGGCCCTCGGGCGGGGAGAACGGAGTCCTTGTCATCGATACGCTTATAGCGTACTGTCGGGCCAACGTGGCAGAGATGTGGATATCAGTCATTGAAACCGACGCCTACTTGGCGAAGGCAGAGAAGCTGATGTCCGAAGAGGAACGGAACACGGTGGTCGAAATGGTGGCACGGGATCCGGCGTGCGGTGACTTGATGCCGGGGACGGGAGGTTTTCGGAAGCTGAGGGTCGGCATTGGAAGCCGTGGCAAGAGCGGAGGTGCGCGGGTGATCTACTACTTCTACAACGCAACCGCCCCGGCGTTCCTGACGTCCGTTTTTGCGAAGAACGAGAAGCAGAATCTATCGAAAGCTGAACGCAACGGTCTGGCGAAGGTCGCCACGACCATCGTCGAAAGTCTGCGACGGAGGTGAATCATGGCAAGCAAGGCGTACAAGGAAATCATGGCCGGAGCGCTGGACGCGCTGGCCTGGGTGAAGGGTGACAAGACCAAGGGGCGCGAGATCCGTGTCCGGGTGTCCTCGGTCAACGTCCCTGCACTGCGCGAGAAGCTGGGGCTTTCCCAGCACCAGTTCGCGAATGCCTTCGGGGTGAGCTTGGGGACGGTTCGCAACTGGGAGCAGGGCCGCACGGAACCCGATGGTCCTGCACGGGTGCTGTTGAATGTGATCGAGAAAGAACCAGCCGCGGTTCTACGGGCCATCCAGCCCGGGCGAAAGAAGGCGGCGTGATGGCCCGCCGCAAGCGGAAGCCATCCCACGACATGGGCAGCGCCTACCAGCGCAGCGCCGAGCCATGGTGGCACAGCTGTTGCTGACCCGGGTTTCCAAAAGGCCTGCCCTCGGAAAGGACGTCCTTCATGCTCAATCAACGAATCTGAGTCCGAGACACATACGTCGCGATTGCGTCTCGCAGGCATGAAAGCCGTCCGGGGGTGGATGCTGATTGTGTGCGGCGTATTGTCGACGGGCTATCTCACCGGGTGTGCTCAGGACACGAGCCGCGAGGTTTCGAGCATAGGTTGTGAGGCCATGGAGGAGGAGGCGATGTCTTTGCTGACCGGCTTCGGACGCTGCCGTGTTGACTCAGACTGCGCGCTGTTCTCCCTGAGCGACCATCTGGAACCGAGGCGCAAGAGGTGCCCAAGGGCGTTTCTGTGTTTGGTTCCGGTACGTGCCGACAGCGATCGAAGCGAGCTGGTCGCAACCGCCAACAGCTTCCTCAAGAAGCCATCTCCATGTGAGGTATGCATCATCGCTAAATGTGCTGGCCCGGAGAGCGTCGAGGCGTACTGCGACGCCGGCCGCGGTGCCTGCGCCTTACGGCGGAGGCCACCGTCCTGAGGAGATCCGGCGCATTCGGGTAACCGCATATCGCTTCGGCGAACGCGTGGCCATGGCCGAGAAAGCCGGGCCGAAGACCGTGGCCGCCAGGTTTGATGGCGCGTCGGACGACCCATCGGCCTTGACGTGGTACCAGGCGACACGACATACCTGCACCTCGTAGAATCCTTCGTTCGGCCCCGTAGCTCAGGTGGATAGAGCGGCGGTTTCCTAAACCGTAGGTCGCCCGTTCGAATCGGGCCGGGGTCACCGGGTGAGAAACTGGCTTGTCGCGAGTTTCGCAGTCGCCGTCACGGCGGCGGTGGCATGTGGGGTGGCGGCGGACCGGCCGCTTGGGCCGGCCGATTCCTACCTCTTGCTGGCACCGACGGGCGAGAAGTCACCGGCGGGACTGCCAGTGGTGCGGCCGATCGAGATCAATGACGAGCGCGTGCTTCCGCTGGTCAGGCTGCTCGAGGACGGATTCGCGACCGAGGTCTTGCGCACCTTGTACCTGGCGAAGCAACTGGTGCGCGAGATCAGCGTCGACGGGAAGCGTTTTTCAGAAGCTGGGCGACGCGCAGCGGCCGAACCCCTGTGCCTGCTTCTTGGTGCCGAGACCGCACGGGAGCGAGGCCTGGCGGTGCCACGCTGGTTCGGCGGCGCCATCGAGCGACCGGCGACGATCTGGCTCGGCTTCTCCGATTCGTACGCGCAAGACAAGGCGCTGGTACAGACCCTGACCTCGCGCCTTGCGGTCCACGTGCTCGATGTGGTTGCCACCGGCGGCACCTTTTCTGCAGAGGGTGCCGCGCCCGTGCTGGCCGCGGCCTACCGCATGGCCCTGGAGGTGATCGCGCGCGAGTGGCGCGACCCGCGTGGCCCGCGTGGCGCGATGTCGGTGCAGGCGGGTACCGAAACGCAGCGGGAACTCTTCGCTGACATTCGCGAGAACCGTTTCGTGATGACCGCGGACCGCGCGGCTCTGCGCTCGGGCCACGAGATGCTGGCCGATCCGGGTGTCGCTGCCACGGTGCTGTTCCGCCTGGCCCAGGACCGGGCGGTGGCGCAGCGGGTAGCGCCGAAGGAGTTCTATGCGCCCTTCGCCGCTGGACGACTGCCTGAGGGGGTCAGCCCCGCGGCTGTGCTGGGACCGTTCCGGAACTTCCAGGCAAAGCTCCTGGGTAGCTGGGCGAAATCGGTGCTGGCCGGCCACGGCCCCCGCGACATCGTCGATCTGCTCGAGATCTACGGCCGCGAGTTCCCCACCGAAAAAGCTGAGGTGATTCGCGTCTTCGTGGTGACGACTTTCGGCGCGACGGTGAAGCCGGGCGGCGTGTCGGCGCGCGCCGAGGACGCAAAGGCCGCGCTGGCGGACCTGACCGCCCTGGTCGCCGACCTGGTCGCCGGTCGGAAAACCTTGCGCGATGGCGTCACCCAGGGGAAAAACACCGCCCCATGACCCCATCACCACTGGCTGGCCGCCGCGTCGTCGTCACGGGCGGGGCCGGCTTCCTCGGTAGCTTCGTCGTCGACCGGCTGCGTGACCGCGGCGTGGCCGATATCGTCGTCCCGCGCAGCAAGGACTACAACCTGGTGCTGCGCGATGGTTGCCAGCGGCTCATCGCCGACACGCGCCCCGACATCGTCTTCCACCTGGCCGCGCGGGTGGGGGGCATCGGCGCCAACCGCGACAACCCAGGACTCTTCCTGTACGAGAACGCGATGATGGGACTGCAGCTCATCGAGGAGTGCCGCCTCGGTGGAGTCAAGAAGGTGATCATCGCTGGCACCATTTGCGCCTATCCCAAATTCGCACCGGTGCCGTTCCGTGAAGACGACATGTGGAATGGCTATCCCGAGGAGACCAACGCGCCCTACGGCATCGCGAAGAAGCTGCTGCTTGTGCAGTCGCAGGCCTACCGCGACCAGTACGGCCTCGACAGCATCGTGCTGTTCCCGGTGAATCTCTACGGACCGCGCGACAATTTCGATCTACAAACCTCGCACGTCATTCCGGCCATGATTCGCAAGTGCATCGCGGCCCGCGATGAGGGCAGGGCGGAGGTGGTCTTGTGGGGTGACGGCACGCCGACGCGCGAGTTCATCTACGTCGAGGATGCCGCCCTGGGCCTTGTGCTCGGCGCTGAGCGCTACGATCTGAGCGAGCCGGTCAACATCGGGTCCGGCCAGGAGATACCGATCAAGGATCTGGCGGCGCTCATCGCCGACGCAACCGGGTTTGCCGGCCGCTTCACCTGGGATACCCGTCAGCCTAATGGACAGCCGCGACGACGACTCGACGTCACGCGCGCGCAAGAACGCTTTGGCTTCGTCGCGCAGACGTCGTTCGGCGAGGGCATCCGCAAGACTGTCGAGTGGTTCGAACAGGAACGCCGCAAGGGAAATTTCAAGTGACCAACAAAAAAGCGCTCATCACCGGCATCACCGGACAGGACGGCTCGTACCTCGCCGAATTGCTGCTTGGCAAAGGCTACGAGGTCTACGGCCTCATTCGCAGGTCGAGTTCCTTCAACACCGAGCGCCTCGAATCCATCTACCAGGACCCACACACAGCGAACTACCGCATGCGCCTGGTCTACGGCGATCTGGACGACGGCAGTTCCATCGGCCGCGTGGTCAGGCAGGTGCAGCCCGATGAGATCTACAACCTGGGTGCGCAAAGCCACGTACGTGTCAGCTTCGATGTTCCCGAGTACACCGCATCCACGGTCGCGATGGGCACGCTGCGCTTGCTGGAGGTCTTGCGCGAACTGGGCAACGGCTGTCGCTTCTACCAGGCATCGTCCAGCGAGATGTTCGGCTCGGCGGCGCCGCCCCAGACTGAAAAGACTGCCTTCGAGCCGCGCAGCCCGTACGCGTGCGCCAAGGTATTCGCGCACCAGCTGTGCCAGAACTACCGCGACGCTTACGGCCTGTTCATCTGCTGCGGCATCCTGTTCAACCACGAGTCGCCCCGGTGTGGCATCCCGTTCGTCACGCGCAAGATCACCCGGGCCGCCGCCCGCATCAAGCACGGTCTCGACTCGAAACTATTCCTTGGCAACCTGGAGGCCAAGCGCGACTGGGGCTTCGCCGGCGACTACGTCGAAGCCATGTGGCTCATGCTGCAGCAGCCCGCGCCGGACGATTACGTCATCGCCACCGGCGAGTCGCATGCGGTACGCGAGTGTCTGGAGGTCGCCTTCGGCACCCTGGGCATCGACTGGAAACAGTATGTCGAGATCGATCCACGCTACTTCCGCCCGACTGAAGTGGATCACTTGCTGGGTGATGCAAGCAAGGCGCACAAACAGCTTGGCTGGACCAGCCGCGTGAAGTTCAAGGAACTCATTGAGATGATGGTCAAGGCCGATGACGCCGATGTACGCGCCAGCATCGCGGGCCGCCCGCCAAGGACATAGCGGGGATCGTGCCGGAACCGGGCGGGGCGGGTGGCGGAGCAGGTGCGCCCCCGTCGGGCCACCTGTTCGGCACCCTGCTACTGGCCACGTACGCCTACTTCATCGCCGCGCCTTCGTGGAACGAGAATTCGCGCTTCGATCTCACTCGCTCGATGGTCGAGCGAGGCCGGCTGAACATCGATCCGTACGCGCACAACACCGGTGACAAGGCGACACGCAACGGCCACAGCTACAGCGACAAGGCCCCGGGCGTGTCGTTTCTGGCACTACCGGTGTATGCGGCGGCCTTTTCCTACTCGCGGCTCGCCGGCGCGGAGGCCCCCGCTTCAGTCTTGTCCGATCGCGAGCAAGGCGATGCGGCTTTGCCTGTCGAGGACGGCAAGGTGCTGTTCAACCTGGCGTTCAGGCGGTCACTGTACCTGTGTAGCCTGGCGACCAGCGGGCTCGCCGGCGCGATCTTGGGCGCGGTGTTTCTGACTACCGCGGGCGGTCTTGGCGTCGCGCCACGGCCAGCATTGACGTCGGCGATCGCGCTGGCGGTCGGATCTCTGGTGCTCCCGTACGCAACCATGTTCTTCGGGCATGTCGTCTGCGCCGCGATGCTGTTCGGCGCCTTCGCGCTCCTGGTTCGGGGGCCTACTCTGTCTCGTGCACATCTAGCCATCGCTGGTGCGCTGGCCGGCGCTGCCACCGCGACCGAACTTCCGGCTGCCGGAGCGGCGGCGCTCTTGGGGGCGTACGCCTGGTCTCGCGCCACACGTCGCCGAGACATACTGGCCTTTCTCGGCGGGATAGCTTTGCCGCTGGCCCTGCTCGGTAGCTACAACGCTGCAGCCTTCGGGCACCCCCTGCGCACCGGGTACGCCTTCGTCAGCCGGCCCGAGTTCGCCGCTGGGATGTCGCGCGGTCTACTCGGCGTCGGTCTGCCTGACCCGGTTGCGCTTGGACTTCTCCTGTTCGGTCGCTCCCGGGGGCTGCTCTATCTGTCCCCCGTGCTGGTGCTTGCCGTGCCGGGCTTCTACCTTTGGTTTCGCGACCGGCCGGCAGATAGGCGCAAGCCCGCGTTGGCACTCGCGATCGTGGCCTTCTATCTGCTGTTCAACTCCGGCTTCTACATGTGGACCGGTGGCGCTGCGTTGGGGCCTCGGCACTTCATCCCCGCGCTGCCGTTCCTCTGCCTCGCAATCCCGTTCGTGCTCCGATACCGCATGGCCCTTGCGCTGGGTCTCGCTCTGCTGGCGCTCTCGGTCGTGAACCAGACGGTGGCCACAGCGGTGGGCGCCAACGCTCCCCTTGTCCCGGACGTGCTCCGGGATCACGTCTACCTGCACTTCTTCCGCGGCGAAGTTCCGTTCGTTCCCGGCGCTACCAATCTCGGCCTGCTGCTCGGCTTGCCAGGCGGGTGGAGCCTGCTGCCGCTCGCCGGGCTGTGGGCCCTGGGTCTGAGGGTCTTGCTCCCGTCCCGCGAGGTGTCCGCTGCCTGATGCCGCGCCCGGCAGCTTGCCCGTGTCGCGGGCTGAACGCCGCGGCGGCGTGGTGCTACTCGTGCTTCTGGTCGCACTCTTTCACGGCCCTGCGCTCAACGACGGCTTCGTCTACGACGATCACTGGACGATCATCGACAACGCCTTCTTGCGCCGTCCCGCCAACGTTCTGTCTGTCCTGTCGCCGGAGCCGGCTCGCCAGATGGTGCCCGACGCGGGCCGGCCCACGCTGCTTATCAGTGAACTCTTCGACCACGCGCTGTGGGGCCTGTCGCCGCGGGGCTGGCATGGGCAAAATCTGTTCTGGCATGCGGCAGTGGTTGCCGCGTTCTTCGTCGGTCTGTGTGGCCTGGGTACCGGTTTTCTGATCGCGTTCACCGCGGCCGCGATGTTCGCGGTTCACCCGATGTCGGTCGAGGCCGTGGCGGCCGTGAACTATCGCGAAGACCTTCTGGCGGCCTTCTTCATACTGGCGTCGCTTGCCGCGGTCGCGGCAGCACGGCGGCCGAGCCGGGGCAGGGCCTGGTCGTTAGGCATGCGAGCAGTCGCCGTTCTGTCTCTGCTGCTCGCGATCTTCGCCAAAGAAAACGCAGCCGTCGCTCCCATCCTTCTCGTGTTGATAGACCTTCACCTCGAGTCGGCGGCGCGCATCCGCCAGTTCCTGCGCCGCGTGCCCGACTACCTCCTGCTGCTGGTGCCGGTGGTGCTGGGGTTCGCGTGGCGGGGTTGGGTCCAGGGTGGCTTCGCTATCGTCAGCCGGACCGCGGAGATTCCCGCTGCGCATCAGGCGTTCCCGCAGACATTCCTTAGTGGGGCGCGAACCTTGGTTGCGGGTATCGCCCAGATTGCGGTGCCGGTGGCCTTCTCGCCCGACTACGCCGATCCATCCGAGGGGAAGGCTGCGATCGCGCTTGGCGTGGCAACTGTCCTGGCCCTGTGCGCGGGCCTTGTCGTGGCGATACGGCTGGGTCGACGACAGCCTTTGGTTGGGCTCGGGTTGCTGTTCGGCGTCGCCGCCTACCTGCCGCATCTGGGCCTGGTGCCGCTGACGAATCTACGCGCCGATCGCTATTTCTATGTTTCGTCGATGGGGTTCTTGTTGGCCGCCGCGGCTCTTCTCGACGCCGCGTTCAAGCGACTACGCTGGTGTGCCGGAGCGGCCGTCTTCGACCTGCCACGTCCACTCTTGGTTGTGGCAGTCCTGGCGCTGATCCTTGGCGGGCGCACCCTCGCGCAGGGACGCATCTGGCGCAACGATCTAGCGCTGTGGTCCCACGCAGTCGCCATCGACGCGACCTCCGCGCGGGCATGGGCCGGCCTTGCCGACGCTCGGTTGCGGCGGGGCGAATCAGTCGAGGCCCTGCGCGCCGTCGAACGCAGCCTCGCCCTGGCCGACGATGGCCACGGGCGAGAGTTGCGCGGCATCATCCTCATGCAGGCAGGCGATCTGCTACACGCGCACGGTGACCTGTCGCGCGCTCTCTCCAGCACGCCGCCGCACCACCGCGCCGAGCTACTCAACAACCTCGGCTACTGTGAACTCCTGCTGAAGCGTCCCGGGGACGCGCTCACCCGCTTCGACGAGGCCCGGCGGCTTGCGCCCCGGTTCGACCGCCCCTGGCTCAACGCTGCCCGAGCCCACGACGACCTGGGCGAACCTGCCGCCGCCGTCGAGACCATTCGGCAGCTCACCCAGCTCATGCCCGAGTCGGAGGACGGCAAGGCCGAGCTTCACCGTCGCCTGGAACGGCTTCAGGCGCCCGCAGCGCCGCCATGACAATCAGAGGGGGGGGGCGGCGGCGTCGGTAACGCCAGTACCAAAGGCGTCGTACTTCTTCTTCTCGCACTCGGTGCGCTGCGCGTAGGTCCAGCCCACGAACTCGGGCGACTGCGAATGGCGCTTTTTGAGGTACTCGCTGGCCGCCTTGACGTGATCCGGGTTCTCCGGGTCAAACAGCTTCGCCTTGAAGATACGCTCCTCGACGTACGAGTAGTAAGCCTCGTCGCCGGGCGAGAGCTTGCTGCGCCACGGATGGCCCTCGGGAATCTCGGGCAGCCAGGCGGCCGGCATCTCGATCGCACCGTTCGGGTGCTTCACCGGACGATCCAGCTTGGCCACGCCGAACAGCTTGCCGTCGCGGGCCAGGGTTCGCTGCTGGTCGTCCGAGAGCACGGCGCCCGAGCGCCCAAGCACGTCCTTCAGGTTGACGATGCGTTCCTGGTTGATTTCGTCCATGGTCCGATACGCACCGGTGCGCTTCTCGGCGCAGACATCCTGCAGGCAGGCGAAATCCGCGGTCACGGCGAACAGACCTGCCATTGCGAATAGGAACATGAGTCGCTGCAGTTGGGCGGGTTTGAGCATGGGATCGCGGGCCTCCGCTGTGGTTGGGCGTGCTGAAAAAGACGTGCGGATAATAGGGATCCCGCTCCGTAGGGTCAAGGCGGTCTATCAGGCGGTCACGAAGGCGTCGGCCAGGCGGTCATCGCCGTCAGATGATGCCCGAAAACGCCGCCGCTGTGCGGGCGCCACGCGGAAGGTCCTTACAGTCCGCCGATAGCAGCCGCGATGTGGGTGACGGGCAGGGCGGTGATGCGGTCCCCGAGGTCGAAGCGGCGGGTGCCGGGGTAGACGGTGAACAGGCGCTCTAGTGCCAGGTCAGCCAGCGCGATGTGCATGGACTTGGTCGTGCGGGGCGCGTCGGTGTACTTGACCTCGAAGCCGTACTTGCGTCCGCCGCGCACAACCAGCAGGTCAAGCTCGGCGCCGCCGTGAGTGCCCCAGAAGTAGGCATCGCGCTCGGCGCCTGCGCACCGGATGACCTGCTCGATGGCAAAGCCCTCCCAGGACGCACCGAAGCGGGGATGCGACAGGATCTCGCGGCTGTCGCGCAGACCGAGCAGCGCGTGCACCAAGCCACTGTCGCGCAGGTAGATCTTCGGCGCTTTGACCGTGCGCTTACCCGCGTTCTCGAACCACGGGGGCAGGCGGCGGATCAAGAACGCGCCGACCAGCACATCGACGTAACGAGTGGCGGTCTTCTGATCGATCGACAGCGCGCGGGCCAGCTCGGACGCGTTGAGCGTACCGCCGTGCAGGTGCGCGAGCATGGTCCACAGCCGGCGCAGCGCCTCGGGCGGCAGTGCAATCCCAAGGCGGGCAGCATCGCGCGAGAGGAAGGTCTCGATGAAGTCCTGCCGCCAGCGGTAGCTGCCACGATCGTCCGCCGAGAGGAACGAGCGCGGGAAGCCGCCCCGCTGCCAGAGCAGCGCGGCCTCGGACCTGCCCACCTCGACCAGGTCGAAGCCGGACAGGTAGACGAAGGCGACGCGACCGGCGAGCGACTCCGAGGCACCGCGCACGAGATCGGGCGACGAGCTGCCGAGCACGAGGAACTGGGCGGGAGCCGGCTGGCGATCGGCCAGTACCCGCAGCGTCAGGAACAGCTCCGGCATCGTCTGCACCTCGTCCAGAACGACGAGGCCGCGCTGAGCCGCCAAGGTAGTCTCGGCGGCAGCGGCCAGGGTCTGGCGGTCGCTGGAGCTATCGAGGTCGAAGAAGGTGGCTGCCGGACCGGCGACCTCGCGCGCCAGCGTGGTCTTGCCGCACTGGCGCGGGCCGAGCAGGGCCACCACCGGGCTGCTCGCCAGGGCATCGCGCAGCTCGCTGATGCGCGCGTTGCGTTGGACTGGCGCTGGAAACATTCAGGTAATTTAGGATCTGATGTCCGTAATTTCAAGGACGTATTGGGCAATGACGCCTCTAGACTTGCAGACGGATGACTTCAGGCCGGCGTTGCCCCTCGCGGAATACGCACACCGCAGGTTGCTCCCATGGCGCCAGGGTCACGGTTTCGATGTTTACGCGAAACATCCAAGCCTACCCGCTCGCGAATGCGCGTGATACAATGGAAAATCGTTTTACCCCGGTGTTTGTTTCGACGCTCGCAAGAACAACCCGCATCGCCGAAGGGGTCCCGGCCATGAACATCAGGAAGCCAACACGCCGAACTTTTATGGGGGGCCTGGGTGCCGCGATGGTTCCCGTGGCGACCGGCTGCTCGCTTGATTCTGGGGGCGCCGGGTCAGGCATGGGCGGCAACGGCGGCGGGATGATGGGCGGTGCGGGCAGCGGCGCGGGTGGGTCAAGCGGCGGCGGTGGCGCGGGTGGGTCAAGCGGCGGCGGCGGCGCGGGCGGCCGTTTCGCGGGTGGCAGTGGCGGGGGCGGCGGTGGCGCTGGCGGTGCCGGCGGCGGTGGCGGTGGTG
>JANPCZ010000073.1:0-38882 GCA_031431215.1 Myxococcales bacterium | reverse complement strand
TGAGCGTCCGCCGCGGCCCACAGCACCTGGAAGTGGAAGCACTTGATGAGATCGTTGACCACCTCCGGCATCGCTGGCCGAGCCCGGATTGATCACGCCATCTGACGCCGCAGCGCCGGCGCGGATTCCCGCTGGGCTAGTTGCTAGTTTCCAGCCGGTGGCACGGCGGGAAGCGGCGCGGCAGCGGGAGGCGGCGCATCGGGCGGGGGCGGGGCGGGAGGCGGCGACCCGGGCGGGGCGGGCGGCGTGGGGCGCTGGTCGCGCGCTGGCGCCTCGGCGACGAACAGATCCGGGTACGCGGCTTTCTCCCAGGTCACACGAGTACCCCGGTGGGCCGCCACGTCGACCACACACAGGAAGTGCCCGTCGCGATCGCCCTCGGCGACCATGAAGTTCGGGTGATTCGACCACGACAGGTTGTCCCAGCGCCGCTCGGGCCGGCACACCGACGCGTCGAGCGCGAACGGCGCGCCCTTGCCCCACGGCTCGACGTGCGCCACCGTGTCGCTGCCGCGCACGGTCCACCTGCCATCCGGCGAAACCGACAGGTAATCGCCCGACCCGATCTTGCGGCGGCGGTTCTTGTTGTTGAGCTCGACCGCGTAGATCTTGTCACCCTCGCGGGCCAGGAGCCGCGAGCCGTCGTTCGAGGCGTCCAGCTCGCTGCCCAGCTCGCCCTTGACGTCGATGCGCCGCATGGCGCGCGTATCGATCCGGATCGAGAACAGCCCCTCGCCCTTTTTCCACACGATGACCTGCTCGCCACGGCCACCGAACACCATCGGACAGCCGCGTTTGTGCTCGACATTGCCCATCAGCTCGACGCGGTCCTTGCCGTCGGCGTCCATCACGAACACCGCGTGATCGTGGTACACCGCCAGCCGACGCCCGTCGGGTGAAAAGCGCGCGCACCGGCCCGGCCCCAGGTCGAGCGGCGTGACAGTGCCAAGGGCGACCTTGCGGATGCGCCCATCGTGCGCGTACACCACGGCGCCGTCGAGCACGGTGTCGAGCTGCACGAGGGCAGCCTGCTCGTCCTGCGTCGGCGCCCGCGCGCCCCACCCGAACGATCCGCACCCCCCCGCAACCGCGCCGACCAACGTGATCACCAGCGACGAACGAACCGCCAAGCGAGCGTGCATGACCTTCGGCTACCGGCCGGCGCCCCCGATCGTTGAGGCCGTTGTTGTGCCACCCTCGCCCGGGATCAGCGCAAGCACGGGCCCGACTTGCACTCGAGCAAGCCGGTGCACTCCGCGGGCAGCTTCAGGATCGACCGCTCCGGGGATTCGGCCTCGCAGGCCGCACGGCCAAGGGCCTTTGCGCATTCATCGAACAGCGTCGCCGGCTTGGTCGTGTCGCCGCAGATATCGGCGCGCAGCGCGGTCACGCACGGCAGGGGGTTGCGCCCGCTGGTGGTGCCGCCGCCGGTCGACGACATGACACCGATGTAGCACTTCGCCGTGTCGGTCTTGACTGGCCGGCAGTCGCACGAGCGCTTGCACAGGCCCTCGACCAGACGCTCGCAAGCACTGGTCGGAGCCGGAGTCCCGGAGGCGGTGTCGCCGCCCTCGGCGGGCAAATTGCCATCGCCGCAGCCAAGCCCGAGGAGCACCACGATCATCGATTTTCTGGAGAGCAACATCCGGGCATCTTACGCCGGAGGCATCCATTTGCGGCCAAGGCAGATCATTGTCAGAGCCCCAGAACCAGGCGCAGCGTCCGGTCGATCTGCGCGAGAGTCACCCGCGAAAGCCGCCCGACCACGCCGGGAGCGATGTCGGCGCCGGAAATGGCGCGGACCTGCGTCACCACCGCCGCCTGGTCAGTGCCGAGGCCCGACTCCAGCCGGGACACTCTGACAGCCGGATGACCGTTGTAGAGGTGGAGGGCGGGATCGAGAGGGACGACGACGACGGTCGGCAGGATCGCGTTCAGCTTCGCCGCCTGGACGACAACCACCGCGCTACCCTCCCCCTTGGGGGCGAATCCGAGGCGACGCTTCAGACGTAGCACGTCCCCGCGCTCAGTCATCGAGTGCCTCGAATGCGCGCACCATCTCGACCTGGCGCCGCCTGAGCGCCGGAGTCTGGGCGCGGGCGACCTGCTCGAAAAACTCGTCGCGCTCGGCGTCGTCGATGGCTTTCACGAGCAGATCGCGGGCCACCTCGGCCTCGCTCCGCTCGCGGCCGCGCGCGATCCTCCGGAGTGCCGTGCGCGCCGACTCGGGGATGTTGAGGTTCAATCGCTGCAGTACGCTGGACATTGGTAGACCCTTTCTTGAGGTCAGTCTACCGGACACTCCATAGGATGTCTCCCAGGATGCCCACCAGGATGCCCGCCAGCGCGAGCCAACCCGAACCGATAGGGCGAGAGAACCACGGGCGAGCGATGTCGGGGCGCGGACGAAGAGGCCGAGCATGTCGATTTCGCGCTCGCTGTGGTGCGCCTCCAAAGGCGACGAGAAAGCGCGAGGCGTCGTCCAGCATCGCGTGGGACGTCTCATCACATGGGGATTCGGGATTGACGCAGGCCGCGGGCGGACGATGACGAAGAAAAATCACGCCAGGGCGCGAAGGTGGTTCGCGAGATCGCCGATCGAGATCACGTCGACGCGCTCGCCTAGCGGGTAAGAGCGTGTGCCCGGCACCACGATCGAAAGGCGATCGAGGCCGAGGTCGCCGAGTGCGATATGCATCGACTTCGTGATCGTGGGTCCGTCGGAGAGCTTCACTTCAAAGCCGTAGCGCTTGCCACCGCGCACGACGAGCAGATCCAGCTCGGTACCCTGGTGGGTGGCCCAAAAGTACAGCTCGTGGCGGCGCAGGATCGACGCCACCTGGTCGATCACGAAACCCTCCCAGGAAGCACCCACCTTGGGATGCCCCATGAGGTCATGGTGACTGGAAACGCCGAGAAGCGTGTGGAGGAGCCCCGTGTCCCGCACATAAACCTTGGGTGAACGGACTTGGCGTTTGCCTATGTTCTCGAACCAGGGCTGCAATTGGCGTATGGCCCACGCACCCGAGAGAAGGTCGAGGTAGTGGCGCGCCGTGTTCTCCGAGGCGCCCAGCGCGCGGGCCAGGTCGGCTGCGCTCCACAGATTGCCGTGCAGATGTGCGAGCATGTTCCAGAACCGTCCCAGCGTCGCCGCCGGAATGGTGATGCCGAGTTGCGAGAGATCGCTGTGAAGGAAGTCGCGGATGTAGTCCTGCCGCCAGGCGAAGCTCGCCGCCTCGGTCTTCGCTAGGAACGCGCGGGGAAAACCCCCGCGAACCCACAACTTGCGAGCGTGCTTCGCGCCGGCCTCCAACACGTCGAATCCAGCCACGTCCACGTGGCGCACCCGACCCGCGAGGCTCTCGGAGACTCCACGGACGAGCCTTGGATCGACGCTGCCAAGAATGAGAAAGCGCGCCGGGCGTCGCGGCCGATCGGCGAGCACGCGGAGAACCTCGAACAGGGAAGGCATGCGCTGGACCTCGTCGATGACCACCAGGCCACGCAAGGACTCGAGCGCAGTCATCGGGGTCTGTAACCGCGCCACGTCGGACGGATGCTCCAGGTCGAAGGTCGCCGCGGCGCGACCGCGGGCTATCGTGCGAGCGAGCGTGGTCTTGCCCGATTGTCGCGGCCCCAAGATGGAAACGATGGGGACGTGTCGGAACGCCTCTTCGATCTCCGCCACCCGGCCGGCGCGCAGAATCACCCCAAAGCCGTACCATGAAAATCACGAGCACATGTGAGGTTTTTCATGGACAAGCATAGGCCCGGCCAGGGACGCCGCGGGACGTGCGTCTTGAAGGCCCTGCGCGCCCGAGTACTTCACGACATGAGGCACCCACCCACCTTGCGGCCTTGCCTCTTCCAGATCGCGAGCCGTCCGCGGCGGGTTCCGGCCGCAGGTCCGATCCTCCCTACCGCCACAGGGAGGGTGGGCTACTTCAGCCGCTCAAGCTTCCGGCGCTTCATCAGGTCCCTGTAGTTCCACTGGATCTCCTTCGCTTTGCCCAGAACCGCTCGGACGGCGTCGCCAACGGATTTGGCTTCGGGGTGATTAGCCGCCGGCCCGGACAGCAACCTCCGCCGGGAACCAGGGCGGATAGCCGTCGCTGCGGCGTGGCAGCTTCTGCAGGCCGTCCATCAGCGCCTTCATGTCTGCGGCAGGAAGCGGCTCGGACTTTGCGGCTTCCACGTTGTCAGGCGCTTTCTCCTCGGGGATCGGAATGCCGAGCGGGCAGATCCCACGAATGGCCGGGCCCTGGTGCGCAACAGTGTTGCCGTGCTCGACGATCTTGGAATCCATGTCGGCCAGTGGACCCGGGAAGGCCGCTGCCATCACATCAGGTCCGCCCTTGCCGGCATTCAATGCGTCGACGACGGCCCCCATCTTTTCCTGAAAATACTTGCCACCGTCGGCAAAGATGATGAAGTCGATGATCGTACCGGCCGTACGCTTGTACCAGCCACGCGCTTCGTTGCCGTCGTAGTCGTCCCACGACATGGCGAGCAGCTTCGAAAGGGGCACGAAGGCTTCAACAGTGGCGCTGGGCTTACCGAAGCAGCCCACGCGCTTTCCGTCGCCTTCTTGATACATCACGGAGCGAGTAAAGAGCGAGAAGCCTTCGTGAAACCAAAGCGGCGCCTTCGGCCACCGCTTATGGATGAACAGGTGGGTCAGCATCTCGGTCGCGTGATCACCCTCTGGATCGTTGTCGACCACGATGAGGCCCGCCTGGCCAAGCTTGCCGCCGCCCGGCACCGCGGCGACTGCCGCCCCCGAGCGCCTGAGGCCGAACAGCTCATCCATATCCTGGGGATTCACGAACAGAACCTCGATGGGATCCATCTTGGTGTCCTTGAAGAACGGCGAGGACGACAGGGCCGCGTGCGAGTACTCAAGCGCGGTCAGCGTGGCATCGAAGCGCTCGCCGCCGCCTGCGTACATGGTGAAGTGCTTGGTCTTGATCGCATTCCAGCCCTCCGCACTGCCTATGCCGGGATGAGCGCAGCCGACGGACAGCGCCGTACCAAGAACAACTAGCAGGATCGTGCGCCGCATGAATGATCTCCTTGGGTTGAGGGCCAGGAGGGTACAGCTAGGGCCGACTTTGATCGAGTCGGGACACGCCAGCGGACGCGCAAGACGTGCGGCCAATGCGCAAGACGTGCGTTGACACCCTTCCGACGAACGCCTAACGTGCCCCCTCGCGGTTCGCCAGGACCACCTAGCTGACCAAGGGGGAAAGAGGTAATGCGCCACATGAACGGTGAAACCAACGGCTCCGCAGATCCGGCCCCGGCCCCTGCAGCCCCCGCGATCGACCCGCGAACCGCCCCGGTCTGTATCGGCATCGACGTGGGATCGACCACGGTCAAGGCAGCGGTGGTGGATCCGGTGACGCACAAGATCCTGTGGGCGGACTACCAGCGCCACCAGACCAAGCAGGCCGAGAAGGTGCTGGAGATGCTAGTCGCCATCGGGAACCATTTTCCCAACCTGGCGCCGGGCAGCATCCGGACCTTCATCACGGGTTCTGGGGCCGGACCGCTGGCCGCTCCCATCGGGTCGAAGTTCGTGCAGGAGGTCAACGCCGTCACGCTGGCGGTCGAGAAACTGCACCCCGACGTGGGCAGCGTCGTCGAGCTGGGCGGGCAAGACGCCAAGATCATCATCTTCAAGGAAGCCCGCGATGAAGGCGGCGAGCTGCTCGGCAAGACGTCGATCGCATCGATGAACGACAAGTGCGCCTCGGGCACCGGCGCCACCATCGATAAGTGCTTCATCAAGGTGGGCATGCCGGCAGCCGAGGCGGCCGCGCTCAGCTTCGATGACAGCAAGCTGCACCACGTGGCTGCGAAGTGCGGCGTGTTCGCCGAGACCGACATCGTGAACCTGGTCAAGTCCGCCATCCCGTCACGCGAGATCATGTGCTCGCTGGCGGACGCCATCGTGATGCAGAACCTGTCGGTGCTCACGCGGGGCAACACACTCCGCCACAAGGTGCTGCTGCTGGGCGGGCCGAACGCGTATTTGCCGTTCCTGCAGCAATGCTGGCGCAAGCGCATCCCGGAGACCTGGGAAGCGCGCGGATACCAGTATCCCAAGGACGTGCCGCTCGAAGAGTTGATCCTGGTGCCGGAGAACTCGCAGTACTACGCGGCCTTCGGCGCCGTGATGTATGGCCTGTACGAGCCGGCGAGCGCGGGCGTATACGCGGGCATTGACGGTCTGAAAGAGTTCATCGCGGGCGGGCGCAAATCGAAGCTGGGCGAGTCGGCGGGGCCGCCGCTGGCACGCAGCCGCGACGAGCTGGAGGCGTTCCGCGAGCAATACCGCATCCCCAAGTTCGTGCCGGCCACGCTGGTGCCGGGTACGGTGGTACGCGCGGTGATCGGGATGGACGGCGGGTCAACCTCGTCGAAAGCGGTGCTGGTCGACGAGAACAAGAACATTCTCAAGAAGGAATACCAGCTGTCGAAGGGCAACCCGATCCAGGACGTCAAGGAGATCCTGGGGCGCTTGCGGGCGTGGGTGACCGACAATGGCTGCACGCTGGATGTCCTGGGCTTCGGCGCCACCGGCTACGCGGCTGACGTGCTTGAAAAGACCGTCAAGAGCGACGTCAACATCGTCGAGACCGTCGCCCACATGATGTCGGCCACGACGTACTTCGGCGATGTCGACGTGGTGTGCGACATCGGCGGGCAGGACATCAAGGTTCTGTTCATGCAGAACGGCGATATCAAGAACTTCCGGCTGTCGAACCAGTGCTCGGCCGGCAACGGCATGCTGCTACAGGCGATGGCCGACCAGTTCGGCGTCGGGATCACCGACTACGCCGAGACCGCGTTCGGCGCCGAGCTGAGCCCGAAGTTCAGCTACGGCTGCGCGGTGTTCCTCGACAGCGATCGCGTGAACTTCCAGAAGGAGGGTTACTCGAAAGAGGAACTGCTGTCGGGCCTGGCGCAGGTGCTGCCAAAGAACGTCTGGCAGTACGTCGTGCAGATCCCGCGCATGGCTTCGCTGGGCAAGAAGTTCGTCCTGCAAGGTGGCACCCAGTACAACCTGGCGGCGGTCAAGGCGCAGGTCGATTACATCAAGGAACGCGTACCGGGCGCCGAGGTTTACGTGCACCCGCACTGCGGCGAGGCCGGCGCCATCGGCGCGGCGTTCGAGACGCTGCGTGTGGTCAAGCGGCGCGGGCACTCGACTTTCGTGGGCATCGATTCCGCCATCGACATCGAGTGGGCGTCGCGCAACGACGAGAGCACGCGCTGCCACTTCTGCCCGAATTTGTGCCAGCGCACGTTCATCGACACCAAGACGCCGGCTGGCGACAGCGCCCGCTACATCAGCGGCTTCTCGTGTGAGAAGGGCACCGTCGAGTCCGAGCAAGCGATGCTCGATCTGACCGCCGACCGGAAAAAGCTGATGAAGAAGTTCCCGAATCTGGTCGATTCGGAATCGAAGCTGCTGTTCCGGCATTTCTACGATCCCAAGCCGGTGCCGGCCCACGGCGCCAAGAAGATCGACGTCGAGGTCCGCCGCACACTGACCGGTGTGCACCGCGTGCAGGTCGAGCGCACCTTCGAGCGCTCGGGGGCGGAGGCCCAGGAACGCCGCCGCCGCCTGCGGGTCGGCATCCCGCGCATGCTCAACATCTGGTCGACGGCGCCGTTCTGGCGGACCTACCTCGAGACCGTCGGCATCCAGAAGCAGAATGTGGTGTTCTCGGACTACACCACCGAAGAAATGTGGCTTGAGGGCGGCAAGTACGGTTCGGTGGATCCGTGTTACCCGTCGAAGGTCGGGCAGGCGCACATTCACAACCTGCTGTTCCACCAGCACAGCGACGAGAAGCCGCTGCATTTCATCTTCAACCCGACGCTGACCCACGTGCCGTCGTTCGTGAAGAACGCGCAGGACTATGCGTCGTGCCCGATCGTGGCCGGATCGCCGAACGTGCTCAAGGCCGCGTTCACCAAGGAGGTCGACTTCTTCGGCCAGCGCGGCATCAAGTACCTCGACCCCGCTTGCACCATGATCGAGCCGCACCTGCTACGCCGGCAGATGTTCCAGGCCTTTGCCGAGCATCTGCAGATAACCGAAGACGAATCCGACTTCGCGTGCGACGAGGCCTGGGAAGCGATGAAGCTGCTCGATGTTGAGATGGAAGCCAAGGGGCGGGTGATTCTCGATCAGGTCGAGGCCGAGGATCGGGTGGCGATCCTGCTGCTTGGCCGGCCCTATCACCTGGATCCGGGGCTCAACCATGGCGTGCTGGAGGAGTTCCAGATCCTGGGCTTTCCGGTGCTGTCGACGCGGTCTATTCCCAAGGATGAGGCGTACCTCGACAAGTACTTCGCCGAGGATCTCAAGAAGGGCCGGATCAAGTCAGCGCTTGAGATAGGCGACGTGTGGCCCGAGAACTACTCGTCAAACTCGGCCCAGAAGGTGTGGGCTGCCAAGTTCGCCGCGCATCATCCCAACGTGGTGGTGCTGGATCTTTCGTCGTTCAAGTGCGGCCACGACGCGCCCACCTACGGCATCATCGACAGCATCATGTCGGCCGCGGGGACGCCGTACTCGGCGCTGCACGACATCGATGCCAACAAGCCCAGCGGATCGATCAAGATCCGCGTGAAGACCTACGTCCACAGCCTGGGACTTCACAAGGAGCGCCTCGACGATGTGTCGGCCGCCAAGCACGAACTCGTGTACCGCATCGATTTGAAGCGCATCGAGCTTCTGACGCTGAAGCAGAAGCAACTGGCGGAGCGCCGGTTCGTTGACGCCTCGATCGCGCGCCAGATCGAGGATCTGCGTGAGCGCGTCGGGGCCTACGAGGCGTCACGCACCAAGAAGACCGACGCCGAAGTGAAGGCGGAACGCGCCGAGGACATGAAGAAGGCAGGCTTCGTTCGACTCGGTATCAAGAAGCCCGATTCGGAAACCATCGCCAGAATCTGAGGAGACCACATGGGCAACATCGCATCGAACGGTAAGGCAGGCGGCGGCTTCCGGCTGCCGCTTCTGGGTGAGGAAGTCGTCACAGGTGACATCGACGTCGAAGCCGAGTTGGCGAAGTTCGAGGACGAGGAACGGCAGAAGCTGGGCCTCAAGATCGACACCGCCCACTGGTACGACAACATGATCGATCCGCAGTTCAGCAAGAAAGAGCGCGGTACGACCACGTTGCTGGTGTCGGGGCTGACGGCGGCGCACGATTACCTGGTCAAGGCTGGGCTGTCGGGCATCGGCTACAAGGTCGAGGTCATCGACATGCCGGACAACGACGCCCTTCGCTATGGCAAGGAGTTCGGCAACCGCGGTCAATGCAACCCGACCTACTTCACGGTCGGAAACCTGGTGAAGTTCCTCACCGAGCGAGCAGCCGCCGAGAAGGTCAGTAACCAGGAAATCGTCGACAAGTACGTGTTCCTGACCGCCGGCGCATGCGGCCCGTGTCGCTTCGGCATGTACGCCACCGAGTACCGCAAGGCTCTGCGCGACGGCGGCTTCGAAGGCTTCCGCGTGATGCTGTTCCAGCAGACCGGCGGCCTCAAGCAGGCGACCGGCGAGGAAGCCGGCCTCGACATGAGCCCGAAATTCTTCATCTCGATCCTGAAGGCGCTGCTCGCCGGCGACGTGATCAACGGCATGGGCTACCGCCTGCGTCCGTACGAGATCGAGCCTGGCGCAACCGACCGGGCCGCCGAGAAAGCCAAGAAGCTGGCCTACGACGCCCTGTCGCAGAAGAAGTCGATCCTGCTCGCGCTGCTGAGGGCGCGGCAGGAGTTCGCCCGGGTGAAGTGCGATTGGACTCGGCCGGCGCCGCGCGTGTCGATCATTGGCGAGTTCTGGGCCATGACCACCGAGGGCGACGGTAACTACCACCTGCAGCGGTTCCTGGAATCGGAAGGTGCGGAGTGCGACATCCAGTTCATCGCCAACTGGCTGCTGTACATGATCTGGGAGGGCAAGTACGACACCAAGGTGCGTGCGGAGCTGCGTGGCAGCGATCAGGCCCGCCACAGCTTGCAGGGCGACCCGGGCAAGGTCGGCGCCCAGATAGCGGGGCTTTTCTTCGCCGATCTGGCCATCCGCGCCGCGTTCCACATCTTCGGCGCGTGCATCGGCTTCCGCGGCTACCACCTGCCCGACATGGACGCGATCGCCGAGCTCGCGCACAAGTATTACGACAACAACGTGCGCGGCGGCGAGGGGCACATGGAGGTGGGCAAGTTCATCCTCAACGTGCTCCACAACAAGTCGCACATGACGTTGTCGGTGAAGCCGTTCGGGTGCATGCCGTCGTCGGGCGTATCCGACGGCGTGCAGAGCCTCATCACCAGCAAGTACCCGCAGAGTATCTTCTGCGCCATCGAGACGTCAGGAGATGGGAAGGTCAACGTGCAGTCGCGTGCGCAGATGTTCCTGTTCAAGGCGCGCCTCGCGGCCGAGAAGGAGTACACCGAACTGCTGGAGAAGCTGGGGCTCAGCGTCGATCAGGTGAGGGCGTTCTTCGCAGCCAATCCCCACTTCAACAGTCCGCTTCACCGGGCACCGCACGGGGGGGCGGGCTCCTCGGCCGATCGCCTGCTCGAGGTGGCGCCGTTCATCGGCAAGTCGCCGTGGCAGGTGCGAGCGCTGATGGCTCGCCAGACGGTCGGCAAGACCGTCGCGGCGGCCCAGGCCTTGCCCGGATGGGTGTCGCGCATGCGCAAGAAGCTGGTCGAGAAATCCCCGATCCTCTTCGCGCAGGCCAAGGAGGAACTGATCGTGGCGCAGCCGCACGTGCATCTGGCCCGCAAGGTGCGCAAGGTTAAGGACAGTGCCCTCGGCTTCTTCAGTCGTGGCCGCGACACCGAAACCGGCGTCAACGCGGCCGCGTAAGGCTTTCGCCCGGAACCCGCTGCGCCGCTGCTGCCTCGTCGGGGTGGCAGCGGCGTTGGTGCTGGCTTTAGCGGCGGCGCGCGGTGCCGATCCGCTGGCGCCAGGTTTCGCGCCGCTGGGCGATGAAGTGCTGCTCGGCTTCGACGATCCGCGTCCCGGTGAAGCCACCAGGATCCTGGCGATCGCGCGGGTGCGTGCTTCGGCTGATCGGATCCGCTCGATGCTCGTCGATCCTGCGACCTACCGTGCTGCGCTGCCGGCGCTGCGTCGATTCGATCCGGTGCCGGCAAAGCAAGACCCCGCCGTTCCGGCGGCGCTGCTGCTCGCGTGGGAAATCGAGATTCCGCTGTGGAACCTGGCAGGAAGACTGTGGCTGCGACCGCGGCCGGACGGCGTGGATCTGGACCTCAGCGTGGGCGACTTCGCCCCTGGCCGTTTCGCTCTTCGCGTTCGCCCGGACGGCGACACCTGCCTCGTCACCGTCGAAGGTCGAGCCAACGTGCGCGATGCCAACTGGCTGACCAAGCGCCTGGTCGCGCGCAGCCCGCTGGCGGAGCCGGCCATGACAGCAGCCGGCGTGTGGGTGTTGCTGCGGGCGATGGTGCTCGAAGCCGGGCGCGTGGCCGGGAAGGCAGACGCCCGACGACTACCCCAGGGCCAGATGAGCGCCCCCTCTCGCTGGGACCTTGACGGCCGGCCGCTCGCAGCACTCGCGACGCAGCGGCCGCTGCGCGAAGCGTTTCCCGTGCTCGCGGTCGTGCGCAGCCGCCCGGACGGCCGGCTCGATCGCGTAGACCTGGCGATCACAACCCGGGTTCCGGTGGCGGCGCTGGCGCCCCGTCTGAGCGACGCGGGTGCCTGGCGCGCGTTGCCCGGCTGGAAGAAACTGACCGTGACACCATCGCGGGCGCCCACTGCATCACCGGATGCGCTATGGGAGGTCGACTCGACCTTTCCTTTCGTCGATTTCGACGCCACCTGGACCGTGGCGCCTGGGCCGCCGTGGCGAGCCAGCATCGAGCGCGGTGACTGGGAAGGCGCCGTGATGGGCTGGGACCTGGTACCTGCTACCGATGGCAAGACTGGCACCGCAGTGTTCTCGATGCACCCACGCATCGACCGGACTGGCTACGTGCCCCGAAAATTCATCGCCACCGAACCGCTGCTCGAGCACGGCCTGGCGCTGGGACTGGCCTACGTCGATGCCGAATCGCTGCTGCGCGCGCTCGGAAACTGACACGGCCGCGACGCCGGCGAGGCAAAGCTGGTTGGAGCTAGTAGCAGGCGCCCAGGTTGATCTGACCGCCGAGCTTCACGCACTTTTCGCCGCGCGGGCACGACATCGCGTTGGTCGAATCGCACAGCTTGCGGCACTGCCCGTCGAAGCAGGTCAAGGTCGATGCGCACATCTCGTCGGAGGCACAGCCGGCCCGCTCGGGTGACAGCCCCGCAACCCGGCAAACGCCGCCGCCGGCAACCGGGTAGCAGGCTTGACCCGCGCCACGGCAGTCCTGTGCCAGCGGGCTGCATGGTCCACCGCTGGCCATGTCGGCAGCGGCGACCGGGGCCACGTCCGGGGCAACGTCCGGGGCCACGTCCGGGGTCTTATCGACCGGCAGTGGTGCAGCGTCGCGCATCACGATGGCAGCGTCGACCGGCCGGGGCGGCACTGGCCCGCCATCGACGGTCGGCAACGGGGCAGGCGCCGGTCCCGGAGGGGGCGTCATCCCCGGTGAGCCCGGCGCAGGCATCGCACCAAGCCCTGGCTGCGCATCCTCGACCACCTCCCGCTCCGGGATCTGGCCAAAGTTCGCATCCGAATAGTCCCGCCCGGTCTCGTCGGCGCCCTCCTTTACACATGCCGCCAGAACCAGCGCCAGAACCAGCGCCACCGACCCGGGGGCTCCTTGTCGCTTCATCGCCACGCCTCTGCAAAATAGCAGGCGGCACAGCGAACGTGGAATTTCTCACTCGAAAAGCGGCGACGCACCTGCGACAAATTTGCTGTGGGGCCTCCGAAATCCGAGGATCTTGCACGGGTGTGCCGCGGGCTGGCTTGCAGTAACCCGCATTGTCGCTTGGCACATGCCTTGCGCAGGGCCCGCCGCCGGAGGTCCCATGTCGACTCATCCTTCCTTCGTCCGCACCAAGCGCTCCAGGCCCCACATCGCAGTCCAGGCCCTCGCGGCACTCCTGCCCCTCGCGATCGTCGCCGGCTGCAGCGACAGTTCCTCCTCCTCGGGCGAGCCGAAGATCGGTTCGTCGGAGTTCTCGGGACGGCCTGCGAACAGCGGCGGGCGCGCGCAACGCGAAGGCGCGAAAGGAGCCAACCTTGGGGCCCCTGCACCGAGCGCGAGCGGGCCCACGTCGGGCGCAGCCGCGGACAACACCGCGGCCGGCCAGCCGCGCCTCATCGAGGAGGGCGACATCGTCAAGCTTCAGGGCGCAACCCTCTACGTGCTGAACCAGTACCGGGGCTTGCAGGTGGTCGACCTGGGCAACCCCGACAAGCCAGTACTGCTTTCGCGCGCGCCGCTTTACGGCCACCCGATCGAGATGTACGTGCGCGGTGGCGTCGCCTTCGCGCTGTACAGCGACTACTGGACATACTGGCGTTGCCCCGAATGCCTGGGACAGGCGCAGAGCTTCCACGGCTCGACTGTGGCGGCCATTGACGTATCGAACCCGGCCGCCGCCACCGTGCGGACGACGATGAACGTGGAAGGTGTGATCACTGATTCACGGGTGGTCGGCGACGTGCTCTACGTGGTGTCGAACCGCTACGCGTCCTGGTACGCGGACGGCAAGACCGACGACACGAGGGACGTGACCTTCGTGCAGTCGATCGACATCGCGAACCCCGAGAAGCCGCGCCTCGTCGATCGCGTCGATTTCCCCCGCGACGGCTGGCAGAACCAGATTCACGCCACCGACAAGCTGCTCTTCGTCGGCTCGTCCAACTACGGCAACTGGGATAACAACCGCTGTCAGGCCCGCATGCGGCCGCAGGCCACCCCGAACGGAACGGGCGTTTCGGGCGGCTCGACCGTCGCTAGCAAGCCTGCCGCGGTCGGCCAGCCACAGGCGATCACGCCCTGCTCGCACATCACGGCCGTCGACATCTCGTCAGCTGACGGCAAGATCGTGGTGGGCGCGTCAGCAGATGTGCCGGGTACGCTGCAAGACCGCTGGGTGATGGATCACTACCAGGGCGTCTTCCGCGTGATCACGTTCCCAGGCTTCGGCAACACCCAGGAAGGCCCAACCGTGCGGACGTTTCAGGCGCGCACGGCCGGCGAGCTGCGCCCACTCGGCATGACCACGGTGAAGCTGCCACGCGCCGAGATGCAGACCGCGACGCGCTTCGACGGCCCGCGCGCATACATCGTGACCTTCGAGCGCACCGATCCGCTTTGGACAATCGATCTGACGAATCCCGAGCGCCCCTTCGTCGCCGGACAGCTCCAAACTCCCGGCTGGCTGGACTACATCGAGCCGCGCGGCGAGCGGTTCGTCGCCTTCGGCCGCGACCGCGCCAGCGACCGCGAACCGTGGCGGCTGCACGTCTCGCTGTACGACGTCAGCAACCTGGCACGTCCTCGGCTGATCACGCGCCACCTGTTCGGCGAGGGCTGGGCCGAGATTCCTGCCCAGCGCGACGACTTCCAGAAGCTGTTCAAGGTACTAGACGCCCAGAAACTGGTGTTGATGCCGTTCCGATCCTGGGTAAACGACGAGGATACGCCGTGGTTCGGCCGCTACGTCGGCGGCGTTCAGGTGTTCGATCTAGATCTGGAAAAGGATGTGCTGGCCAAGCGCGGCTTTGTCGAGCACAGCGGCCTCATCGAGCGGGCGCTACCGTACGGGGGTGACATCCTGACGCTGTCGAACGAGCTGTTGCAGGTGGTGGACCTCGCCGACCGCGACAAACCCAAGCTGCGCGGTGCCGTGGAACTGGCTCGCGACGTCAACGACATCGCGCTGGCTGGAGACAAGGCGATCGAGCTGGTGGGCGACACGATGGGCCGCGGCAACACGCAGCTCTATGTGGTGCCGGCCGCTGATCCCAACGTGACCACGCCGCTTGCCAAGTTCGACTTGCCCGCGTTCTACGGACGCCTGTATGCCAACGGCAACTTCGCTTATGTCGTGTCCGAGCACCGCCAGTTGTTGCGCGGGCCGGCCACCGGCGGCGCGCAGCCGGCCTTCATCGGCGAGACCACCAGCACCCGGGTCGACGTCGTCGAGATCGCTCCCACGCCCCGCAAACGTGGCGCTCTGGTGCTGCCCCATCACGCGTCCTATTGGTACGAAGGCGGTCTGGGCGGCGAAGCGAACGGCGTGACCCAGGTCGGCGGCAGCACCCTGGTGCTGGGCTTCTCGCGCACGCCCTGCGGTGACGGCAAGGAAGCGCTCGGCGCGCCAGCAGGCTCGGCGCCAAGCTCGGCGCCGCCGACCCGGAGTCCGCAGCGGCTGTGCGAGGGCCCCGACGCTGATTTCTATGTGATCGATCTGGCGAACCCCGACGCACCCAAGGTGGCATCGAAGATCCTGCTCGACAATTCGGGCTGGGTGAACGCCGCCGGTGTCTCGGGCACCAACCTGTACGTGAGCCACTACGAAGAGCTACCGCAGGTCAAGCTGCCGAACGGCGAGCTCGATTTCCCCGTGCGCTACTTCGTCACGCGCATCGATCTGAAAGATCCGGCGCGGCCAGGTAGGGGCCCCAAGGTCAACGTCCCGGGAGTATTCCTGGCTGCGCGTGACAGCACCCTGTTCACGGTCGACACCCGCTCGGATGACAACACCGGAAAGCCCACGGCGCTCATATATGCGCTCGATCTACCGGCCGGGAGCAGCAAGGCGTATCTGCAAGCCAAGCTCGCAATCGACGGCAGCGACGGGCAGGTGCTGGTCGACAAGGGAGGCGCATTCACCGTCGCGAACGCCGATCTGGTTGCCCTCGATCTGCGCGATCCGCGCAACTTGAAGATCGCCTCGCGCACCCGCATTCCGGGGTTACAGCCCATCGAGTGGACCGCCGGGGAACCTGGCAGCAGCGGTGGTAGCGGCACGGTGGCCGTCGGCGCGGCGGGCGTCGGCGTCGCCACACCCGACATCGCGATCGGTGGCGGGTCTGGTTTCGGCATCAGCAGCGACAGCTACGGCGGTTTCTACGCGTCGAACGAGGCGTGGCTACGGCAGATCGTCGGTGGCAAGCTGTTCGTCTCGGTCGACGCCGGCTTCCTCATCTACGACGTGGGTAACCTGGCCCAGCCGGCGCTGGATCGTTACGTGCGCACGCAGGGCCCCGTGCAGGAGATCCGACCCGCTGCCGACGGCTCGCGAGCCTTCTTGCCAGCTGGTTTCTACGGCGTCGACGTGGTCGGCCTCGGCAAGTAACCCCGAGGTTCGGCCACGCACAACCGCCCGCCGGACACGGTTGCTTTTCGAGCGCCGACGCCGAAGATGGGGCATGGACATCCCTGTGGCCCTGCGCCGCTGGTTCGTGGCGCACTTCGTGATCGACACCCTGTTCGCGCTACCGCTGGTCTTGGCGCCCGGGCGGCTGCTCGGATCGCTGGGCTGGACGTGCGTGGATCCGGTGGGCTCTCGCCTGGTCGGCGCCGCCTTGCTCGGCATCGGGGTCCAGTCCTTCATGGGCCGCAACGATGGGGTCGACGCCTACCGGGCCATGCTGAACTTGAAGATCATCTGGTCGTTCGCCGCCATCACCGGTCTGGTCCTCGCCATCGGCGACGGCGCCCCGCCCGCTGCGGTGGCATTCCTCGCTACCTTCATTGCGTTCTCGGGCGTGTGGGTGCACTACCGGATTCGCATCAAGCAGTTCGCGTCCGCACGCGACGAAGATCCTGAGCCACCCACCGAAGCCCAGCCCTAGTTCGCGCGCGGGCGCAGACGCGAGGTCATGGCCGCCACTTCGACCACGACGCGCTCGACCCTCGTGCCCACGTCGGTGGTTTCGAGCAACCGCTGGCGGGCATCGGTGTCGACGATCAGCGCCGACGCCAGAACGTCGGCCAGCGCGCTCGCGGTGTCCTGCGCCGCCACAACGTGGCGCAGGAGTTCCCCGCCCTCGGGGATGGCGTCGGCGAGCCCCCCGGCCAGGGCACGCAATGAGGTGTGCGCTTCCTCTAGATCGGCCGGGTATTCCGCAGGCTGATCCACGATCTCGGTCGCCACAATCACACGGTACGGCTCGCGGGTGGCGATCTCGCGCTCGATCCGTATGCGAGCGCGACCGCGCAGGACCAGGTTGAATCGCCCATCGGGCAACTCGTGGGCCAGGATCACCTCCCCGACACCGGCGATCTCAGCCACGGGTGGTGGCGGCCCGCCCGGCACCTCGGGGCCAAGCAGCAGGCTGACCGCCATCAAGCGATTTCCTGCCAGCACGTCGCGGGTCATCTTGCGGTAGCGCTCCTCGAAGATGTGCAAGGGGAGCAGCGCGTTCGGGAACAGCACGATGTTGGGCAGCGGGAACATGGGCAAGCGGCGCAACTGCGTCGATCGCAGGGCGGCGCCAATCCCGCCTTTGAGCGGCCGATCAACCGAATACATCGATGCACGCTCCGGTCAGGGCTGGCGGCGCGTCGGCGGCCAGAAACAGCGCCACGCGCGCCACATCGTCAGCAGTCATGCGTGGCTGTCCGCCGGGCATACCGGTCTTCAGCATCTCGGTATCGACCGAGCCAGGACAGATCGCGTTCACGGCAATGCCGTCAGCACGCAACTCCTCGGCCAGGGCTCGTGTCAGTCCCACGACCCCGTGCTTGGCGGCGCAGTAAGCCGTCAACATCGCGGTGCCCTGGCGCCCGCCAATGGACGCGACGTTGATGATGCGGGCGCCGGGCTTGCGCCGCAGTTCCGGCAAGAAAGCCTGGGTCACCAGAAACGCGCTCTTCAGATTCGATACCATCACGTCGTCCCACGTGGCCTCGGACATCGAGCCGAACGCCTCGCGCACCACGGTCCCCGCGTTGTTGACCAGCACGTCGGCGGGGCCGATTTCCGTCAGCACCGCATCGCGAAAACGCGCGACATCCTCGGCCCGGCGCACGTCGCATGCTCCGAAGAACCCACGGCCCCTGGCGCCCGCGTCGATATCATCGAGGAATCCCCGACCACGACCTCGGTCGTCGAACGGGCCGCGGACGCCGCACCCCGCGACCTCGGCACCCGCCCGCGCCAGCGCGCCCGCGATCGCGCGGCCGATTCCGCGCGACGCGCCGGTCACCACCGCGACCTGCCCGCGCAGCTTCATCGCGCCCGCCCGCCCAGATTGGCCGCGGCCAGCAACCGCGCTTTCAGATCGGGCCGCTCGCGCATCTCGCCCACGAACGCACTGGTGACCACGCCCGATTGATCGTGGCGCTCGCCCGGCAGTGCCAGACACATCTGCTCGGCCTCGATCACACAACCAGCACCACGCGCGCCCAGGCCTTGCCACAGGCTATCGGCGATCTGGTTCGTGGCGCGCTCCTGCAACGTCAGGCGCTTGGTGAAACACTCGACCAGATCCGCCAGCCGTCCGAAGCCGACCAGTTTGCCGTGCGGGAGGTACGCGACGTGGGCGACCCCACGGTATGGCACGAGATGATGCGGGCACATGGAATGAAAGCGAAGGCCACCCACCACAACGACATCCGGATCAGCCTCACCCAGCACCGGCTCACCGAGGATCACGTGCGGATCCATATCGTAGCCGCCCAGGAACTCGCTCTGCCACAGGCGCGCGACCCGATCCGGCGTCTGCAGTAGATCTGGGTTGCGGGCTGGATCCAGACCCGCGGCCCGTAGCAGCGCTTCGATCGCCGCACGCATCCCCGTTGGATCTGACACCATCGTTAGTCCAGCCGCCGCGGCTCGCGCGGTACCCGATCGTCGATGGGCCGCCGCCCAGCGAAACCCGAGTCGGGCGAGTGCCAGAAGCCGAGGCTCTTCTCGCCGAACTTCCAGCACAGGTGGATGTCCTCGCCTTCGCGCCGGGCCGGAAAATCCACCAGGGCGGATTCCAGATCCTTGACCTCGCCGCCCAGTTTCTCGATCGCCGACAACCTCTCGGCTAGGGTTTCCCAGTAGCCGCGAAACATGGCCTTGGCCTGCTTGACCGCAGGGGAATCGCCCGGAACGCTGGTCTCGAGCGCCTCGGAGCTGATCTCCACCCCAGCCTGCTCAAGCTTGTGCTCCTCGCGACGCAGGGCCGCGCGTAGCTGCAACACATCGAAGAAGATCCGTTCCAGCGTCGGGATCAGAAGTTCGACCTCTGACACCGTGAACTGTCGTCGCGCCATCGCGCTTCTATATACCAGCTTGGCCCCGCAAATTCTGACGGCCCCCTTGGAGCGTCGATGCCCGGCTGTGTTAGCTTCGGCCGCCCCATGCTGCATGCAAAGCGCAGAATCCGACCTGCGCCACTTGAGACCGGCTCGGCCGACGTGGCGACCCTGATCGACACGTACTTCAACGCGTACAACGCCGCTCGCCTGCGCGAATCGTGCCAGATCTTCGCCCGCATGATCGACCAGGGTGCGACCATCGGCGTATCGCTCTCGGGCGCACTGACGCCGGCGGGACTGTCATCGGTGGTGGTGCCGCTCATCAGGGCGGGCTTCGTCGACTACATCTCTTCGACCGGCGCCAACCTGTACCACGATCTGCACTTCGATTTAGGCCTGCCGCTTTACCGCGGGCAGGCCGATGTCGTGTCGGGTGCCCAGGACGTCAAGCTACGCAAGGACGGCATCATCCGCGTCTACGACGTGCTGTTCGAAGCCAGCGTGCTGTACAAGACCGATGAATGGGTCTACCGCGTGCTGATGCAACCTGAGTTTCACAAGCGCATGTCGGGATCGGAGCTGCACCACCGCATCGGCAAGTACGCCCTCGAGACCGCGCGCAAGGTCGGCGTCGACAAGCCGTCGCTGCTGGCGACGTGTCACGATCTCGACGTGCCGGTGTGGGTGGCGTCGCCGGGCGACTCGACCATCGGGCTCAACCTGGCGGCCATCTTCACCGCGGCGCCCGACCGCGGGCCGCACGTCGATCCGGCGGCCGATGTCACCGAGATGGCGGCGCTGGTGCTGGATGCCAAACGTGCCAAGGCCGGACTGTCAGGCGTGCTGATCTTCGGCGGCGGCGCGCCCAAGAACTTCCTGCTGCAGACCGAGCCGCAACTGCAGGAGATCCTGGGCGTGTCCGAGAAGGGACACGACTTCTTCATCCAGATAACCGACGCGCGTCCCGACACCGGCGGCCTGTCGGGCGCAACACCCAACGAAGCGGTGTCGTGGGGCAAGATCGATCCCGACAGGCTACCCGACACCGTCGTGTGCTACGTCGACTCGACGGTCGTCATGCCGCTGCTGGCTTCGTATGTGCTGGCCCGCTGCAAACCGCGCAAGCCGCGCCGCCTGTACCGACGGGTGCCCGCCATGGTCGAAGCGCTCCGCACTGAATACAAGCGCACCGATCTGTACCGCCGCTACTGGGGCGATGGCGGGACCGCGGCCAAGTCCGCGGCCGGGCCGAAGCCGCGCGGCAAACGCGGCGGCAAACCGCGAAAGTAGCAACACGAGTCCGGATTTTCCCGTGGCCGGACCGACGGTGCCATGGACCCGCCGACGGCTTTGGTGCTAAGACTGCCGCGGAAAAAGGAGAGTGTGACCAATGTTCGACGATCCCCAGTCCATCCTCAGCGTCCTGCTTCGCTTCGGTCACATCGTCTTCGGCATCATCTGGATCGGGCACCTGTATTTCTTCAACCTGGTGAATGTGCCGTTCCAGGGCGATCTCGACAAAGAGCTCAAGCCCAAGGTCAATCCGAAGCTGCTGCTGCGCGCGTTCTGGTGGTTTCGCTGGGGCGCGATGTACACGTTTCTGTTTGGCTGGGCCTTGTTCGGCTACAAGTATTTTCACCAGGGTCTGTTCTTCGACAACGGCTCCATCAGCAACCGCGCGATCTGGATGCTGTTCGGCGGCCTGACCGGGACCATCATGTGGTTCAACGTCTGGTTCGTCATCTGGCCGCGCCAGAAGCTGATCCTGGGCGGTCTCGCCGCGGGCACCCCGCATCCGGACGCCGCCAAGCTCGCGGCGACCGCCGGCAAGGCGTCGCGCTTCAACACGTACACCTCGGGACCGATGCTGTTCGGCATGATCATGCCCAACAACTTCGGCGGCTGGCACGCCGGTGCGATCCTCATCGCGACAGTCGTCGGCGCAGGCTTCTGGTTCGGCATGATCAAGCGATCGTTCAAGATCAAAACGACGGTTTGATCGCAGGGGCGCATGGCGCGCGTTGCTGCTGCCGACCGGATCGCCGGATTCGGTACATCGATCTTCACCGAGATCACGCGCCTCTCGATCGAACACGGTGCCGTCAATCTGGGCCAGGGCTTCCCTGACTTTCCTGCACCCGATTTCGTGAAAGCGGCGGCGGCGCGCGCCATCGCGGCCGATCACAACCAGTACGCCGCGGCGTCGGGGCTACCGCGGCTACGCGCCGCCATCGCCTCGCACTTCGAGCAACGACACGGCCGGCGCCCCGATGCCGACACCGAGATCACCGTCGCTGGCGGCGCCACCGAGTGCTTGTTCGACGCCGTGCTGGGCCTGGTGAACCCGGGCGACGAGGTCATCGTCTTCGAACCTTTCTATGACGCCTACGTCCCCGCCATTCGGATGGCCGGCGGCGTCCCGCGCGTCGTCACCCTGCGCCCGCCGAGCTGGCGCTGGGACCCTCTGCTGCTCCGCGGGGCGTTCAGCGGGCGCACCAAGCTCTGCATCATCAACACGCCCCACAACCCCACCGGTAAGGTGTTCTCGATAGACGAACTCGACGAACTCGGCGCCCTGTGCGCCGCGCACGACACACTCGTGCTATCGGACGAGGTCTACAGCGAGATCCTTTTCGACGACGCCCGCCATGTGTCCATCGCAACTCGCCCTGGCATGTGGGAGCGGACCATCACCGTCGATAGCCTGGGCAAGACCTTCAGTGTGACCGGCTGGAAAATAGGCTGGGCCATCGCGCCGCCACGGCTGACCGCAGCGCTTCGCGGCGTGCATCAGTTCGTCACCTTCTGCACAGCAACACCATTGCAGGAAGCCGCCGCTGACACACTGACGTTGGCACACAGCAATGGCTACTTCGCCGAGCTACGCGCCGCCTACACCGCCCGCCGCGATCTGATGACCGGCCTCTTGCGGGCCGCGGGACTACCGATCTTGCCCGTGCAAGGCGCCTACTTCCTGCTCGCCGACGTGAGCACCCTTGGCTTTCCCGACGATACCGCCTTCTGCCTGCACCTCATCAAAGACATCGGCGTCGCCGCCATCCCGCCATCGGCGTTCTACGCCGACACGACCGACGCTCCACTGCTGGCGCGCTTCTGCTTCGCCAAGCGCGACGAGACCATGCGCGCGGCCGGGCCCAGGCTGGCGCGGCTCGGAAGCAGGTCCACGACCCCAGGTTAGAACCATGTAGCCAGAATGTGGCGCAGCCCACGCTGGAACGGTCAGCGTCGCGGGTAGGGTTCCAATGCGACACCAACGCTTGGTCGGAGTAGAGATGATGGTCACCCATAACCCCCTCCACGGATCCGGACAGGCGGCATTACCGCATCCGGCTCTTGCCTTGGGTGGTGACGGCAAACCGCTGGCTCGGATAGGGATGGCAGATACGGGGATGTGGCAGCCAACGTTCCGCGTACTTCGCGAAACGGCTCCACGGCATTCGGCTCTTCTGGCTGCGGCGCATGAGCACCCATCGCCAGGTTCGAGCGACTGCATGGCGGAAGGCGCCGAGTGCTGGGCCGTTCATGGGCACACCGTAGTACCGGTAGTGCCCTGTGACGACCGAGCGCAGGTAGGCGCCCACCTCCGGGACGGGGTCGTGCAGACGTCGCTTCAGTTCGGCTCGCACCGTCTGAATCTTCGCCTGCCACCTCTTGCGCATCGTCTGCCGCAGTACCGTGAACCAACCCTTCCGGGTCTTTCCGCAGATGTGCGTGAAGCCGAGAAAGTTGAAGCTCTCCGGTTTCCCGTCGCCACGCCCCCGTCGGTTCTTGTCCGCAAAGCGGCCGAATTCGACGAGCCGTGTTTTCTCGGGATGCAGCCCGAGACCGAACTGCGCGAATCGTTCGCGGAGTTCCGCGAGGAATCGCTCGGCCTCTTCTCGATGCTCGAACCCAACGACGAAGTCGTCGGCGAAACGCACGATGACCATGTCACCGCGCGCCTGCTTCTTCCTCCATCGCTGGGCCCACAGGTCGAGCACGTAGTGCAGGTAGATGTTGGCCAGGAGCGGCGAAACACTGCCGCCCTGGATCGTACCGACCTCGCTGCGCACTCGCTTTCCGTCTTCCAGCACGCCGGCGGCCAACCATTTCTGGATGAGCCGCACGACGCGCTTGTCCCCGATTCGGTGCTCGACAAACTTCACCAGCCATTCGTGAGTAAGGCTTCCGAAGAAGTCACGAATGTCGGCGTCGAGTACCCAGTTCACCTTCTTCGTCGTGATGCCAACCGTGAGCGCGTCCAGCGCTTGGTGCGGGGAACGCCCCGGTCGGAACCCGTACGAGAAATCGAGAAAATCCTCTTCGTAGATGGCGTTCATGACCTCGACGACCGCGCGCTGGACGACTTTGTCTTCCAACGTCGGTACTCCAAGCGGCCGCAGCCGCCCGTCCGCCTTCGGTATGTACGCTCTTCGAACCGGCTTCGCTCGATACGCTCCTCGCGCCAGCCGCGCCGAGAGGTCCAGAAGGTTACCTTCCAGGCTCTCGCCGTAGTGGCGCCACGTCTCGCCGTCGATACCAGCGGCGGCGTCTCGCTTGATGGCGAGATACGCCGCACGCAGGCGGTCGACGTCGTACACGTGATGCAGGAGCGATGTGAACCGCTGCTTCCTGTCCTTTCTTGCTGCTTGCCGTATCCGCTCGAGCGCGCTTGGCACGTTGTCCCGACTCTGAGTCCGGTGCGTGTTGCTCTCGGGCGGATTTCCCTTGGCCAGCCCCCTTCCCTCCACCACCTCCGCGGCCGGTTGCCCGGCTTTGTTCGGCGGCTTCCCAGGTACTACGGAGCTGTCCGACTTCCCGGCGCCGTTCGTCATCGTCGTTCGCCCTGGGGCTTCACGATGCGGTCTGCGGTGCCTTCCACCACAGACGACGCCGGGATCTCCCGGTTCCCGTACAAGTTGATTCCGTGCGTGCGTGGGGTCTCTGACCGCGCAGGGTCCGGACGTGCCTCGCGATATCGGCTCGTCCAGTGTTGCCTTCCGCCAGTCTCCAAGGCGTCGGCACCCCGAAGTGTCCGCAGCTTGCGCTGCGGGTCATGTATTTCGCGGCTCAATACCCAGCCCGCACGTACCCCTACCGACGCTTCGCCCTCGCCCTTGCGGACGACGACGCACGGCTCGGAGCCAGTGCAGTTCGCTACTCCTTCACTGTTGGACTTTTTCATTCCTTTCAACTTGCCGGTGTGACCGGCGCACGAAGACGACAAGAACCGCCTCGGTCGTACCCTTCCCCTTTCGGAGGCCGCCCGCGCTGCTCTCGACGGCGCTTGCCCCGACGTGGGGCTGATCTTCGGTGCGCACGACTACCGCCGGCTCCTGCGCGAGGCCGCCCGCGCTGCCGGCATCGACGCCTACCGCGCCGAGCGGATCAGCGACTACGACTTTCGCCACTCGCGCCTCACGCACTTCGGGCGCGTGACCGACAACCTGGCCGGCGTCATGTACCTGGCCGGGCACACGCAGCCCGCGACCACGGCCCGCTACATGCGCCCGCTCAAGGACGCAGCGGAAGAGGTTCTTCGGGCCGTCGCAGCGGCCGGGAAACCAGAATTCCGGTCACATTCCGGTCACACGGACACGCGCGACACCCACACCGCCAAGCTCGCCGCTCGAACCGAAAACACCGGAAGCAACGGCGACGATTCAGGATTCCAAGTTGTGCGAGGAGGGGGAATCGAACCCCCATGGCTGTTAACCGCTAGCACCTCAAGCTAGTGCGTCTACCAATTCCGCCATCCTCGCGAGAGGCCAGGCTTATAGGCAGCGCGCGCGAGGCTGTCAACGCCGGGCGGACGCGCCGGGGGGCCCGACGAGACCCGCTCGCGAGCGCGTGGTCTGGCGTTGACGGCGGGGGATCTACGGAAGAACGTGTATGGTGGCCTTGGCGTGTGCGGTGGCGCCTGCAAGTCCCTCGCTTGTCTGGCTATGCGGTAGATACCGGGACCACCCAGGGAGCGGCACTGGCCAGTGCCGGCTTCGTGATACTCGCAGCGAAGGTACCAGAAGGCGAGTACCGCGGTTTCATGTCCTTCGACATCACGCCTGCGCCGGGTAGCGCAACTCTGGAAGACTCGGTTTCCAGGCACAGGCGGTCGATCCTCCGGAGCGGTCCGCCGACGCTGTCGATCCGAATCCTCACCCCGTGGGACGCAGGTGATCGGGCGACTCAGGTTCGTCCCACAAAGAAAGGGCGCTCCCTGATTTCTCAGGGGCGCCCCGCGATTCGAATGGTTGTTAGACGAATTACTTCTCGAGAATCCCGTCCTTCACCCATGCGTCGAGCTTGTCCATTTCAGCCTGGGTCAAACAGGCAGGATTGTCCTTGTCCATCGCAGGAATCCCCTTGCAGCCCTTCCCGGAAGGCATCCCAGTTGCGTCTCCCTTCTTGACTCGCTCAAGTGTGCACTCGCCCTTTTTCTTCCCGGGGCAGGAATAGGACGCCTTCACAGCGTCGTCGTAGCTAGATGCGAGTGAATGAACGCTCGCAAACGTCCCGCCCACCATGTGGCAGGGCGTGCACTTGGCCATGAAGACGGGCTTCACGTCGATGTAGGTGGTCTTCGCAGCGCTCGCGCTCCCCCCCGCTCCACCCCTCGCCCCGGCCGCGCCTCCCATAGCCCCGCCTCCACCGCCACCGGTTCCGGCCATCGTGCCACCCGCGCCCGCGCCGCCGCTCGTCCCGCCGCTGCCGGTAGCTCCGCCACCCGCGCTGCCGCCACCGCCGCCGGTGGTGTCGTCGCTACTACCGCAACCCTGGGCTGCAACGACGGTCAGGCCCAAGCCAAGAACACAGATCCCGATATGTGAAAGTCTCATCGAAGCCTCCTGTTGAGGGGCCGGACGATAGCCCGGGGCGCAGATTTTGCCAAAACCGAACGCCCCCCATGCCGCGTCCTTGCCAGCCCGCGCGCGCCGTGACGTCAATCAGGCCGCGACGGCCTTGGTCACGCTGGTCCCGATCGACTCACGCAGGGCGAAGTACTCGTCGGAGATCGCGTATTTCAGCAGTTCTTTGAGCGGGCCTTCCTTGCCAGCCTGCTCGCGCAAGTATTCGGGCGTCACCTGGGCCGGCGCGTTCGGCAGGCTCGCCTGCACCACCAGGCGCGCCGCCGTCGCCAGATCGCCGCACATGAGCAAGCCGGCGCGGTTACCGGTCTCCATCACCACGGCGCGCCAGCGCGCCGACGAGAACGGCGTGGTCTCGTTCTCGGAAAACAGCTCGGCCAGGCGCTTCGAAACCTTGTAAGGCAACGCCTTCTTCAAACGCGCCGCCTGCTCGGTCGCCGCGTCCTTTTCCCCGGTTCGCCACTTGGCGTGGCGCGGATGGAAAGCCTTCAGCACGCTGGAGAACAGCTGCGCGAAGTCTTTCGGTGGCATGCCCGCGGCCAGGATGTACTCGGGGCGGGTCAGCTCGACGGCGCGGCCAATCACGAAGCGCAGCTCGGCCACGTCGTCACTGGCCCCGAGGCGCGGGCCCACAACAATGGCCGGCGGCGGCGGCACCACGATGCCCACGTCCAGGTAGGTGGCGTCCTTGCTGATGTAAAGAATCGTCCGCTTGTTCGCCAACGCCTTGGCGACCTGGCCGTACACCTTGCCCAGCGTGATGTCCGACAGCGGCGACACGCGGTCCTGTGCGGTCACGCCGAAGCTGTCCAGCGACGCGCCGCCGACACCCGGTACGCCCTCCCAGATAGCTGCGAACATCTCGGCCATGAGCCGCGCCTCGGGATGCGCGAGATTCCGTGCGCGGTCGGCGTCCTCGACGGTTCCAGCATAAGGATCTTCGGCCTTCTGCGCTGCCGACTGGTGGGTCTCCAGGAATCCGTGGTCGTCCCCCTCGGCAAGGCCCAGCAGCTTCAGCACATCGAAGCAGCAACGGGCCCAGTCGATGCGGCCCTGGCTTGCGTAGGTGTTGCCAAGCGCCCGCAACGAGTCGGCTCGCGTGACGTCCGCCAGCACCAGGCGGCGGTGGTTGTCCTGCGCCTCCTCGACGTAGTCGATGCGATCGCCGTACAGCTCGGCCAGGGCCTCACGCGCGGACACGCGCCCCGGTGACACCTCGACCGCTCTCTGCAGGGCGGCGATGGCGCCCGGCTCGTCATCGAGCTTGCGCAGCTCACCCAGGCGCTCCCACAAAGACGCGCGCAGCTCGCGCGCCTTGGGATCCACCGCCACTGGGGCCAGGTCGGGCAGCAGACGCGCCAGGACCGGCGCCACGTCCGCACGACGGGCGGCCTTGTCGTACGCGACACACAGGGTCTCCAGCACCGCTTCGTCCGAGGGGCTGTCCACCAGCGCCTTCTCCAGGTACTCGGCGGCCTTGGCGGGCTCGCCTTGATCCAGCATCAACAGTGCCGCTTCACGCCGCCGCAACGCCCGTTCCTTCGGATCCTGTTCAAGGTCGATAAGCAGTTGCGCGGTGTCGGCAGCCGCCTTGGTTGCGCCAAGCTCCCGCTGCAACGCCAGCGTCTTGCCGAGCAGCGGGATGTGGGCGTCGGTCGGCGCGGCCAGCATGGAAACGGCTTCCTCGTACGCGCTGCGGGCCTCGAACAGCTCGGCCAGGCCATGCAACAGATCGCCAAGTTGCTCGAATAGCTTGGCTCGCTCGGCTCTGTCACCCGACGACTCGCCCAGCTTGCGCAGGTACTGCACGGTCTCGCGCGTCTCGCCCCGCTCCAGCGCCAGGTCCGCCATCGCCCGCAACGACATGCGGTGCTCGGGGTAAAGCCGCAGCGCCGCTTCGTACAGAGCGACCGCGCGCTCGGGATGCTTCAGCTTGATCTCGGCCTGCGCGGCGTGCGCCAGCCCGGTCGCCACTTCGTCGGGATACTGGCCGGCATCCGGGTCATCCGCGATCCCGTCCAGATACTGCGAAGCCTCGCGCCAGCGCTTGGCGTGGAAACGATTCTCACCCAGCGATAGCCGGATCAGCAGTTGACCCGGCGTGACCCGATCGGCCTCGACCAGTTGCTTGTAACCCTCATCAAGGCGACCCAGTTTCTCGTAAACCTCTGCCAGACGGTGGTACAGGCGCGCAGTCTCCGGGCCCTGCCCCTTGCCCCGTCGCAGTGCCTGGTTAAGCCGCCGCTCGGCCTGCTCCCACATCTGCTCCTTGTAGTAGATGTCGGCCATCGTGATCACCGCCGGCAGGTGATCCGGCGCCAGCTCCAGCGCCTCGTCCAGGCGACGGATGGCCTCGGGCGCGTCGCCCGGCTTCTCCCACATCACGCGCGCCAGGTCGGTCAGCACGGCGGCCTGAGCGGCCGGGCTCTCGACCACCTCGAACTGCCGTTCGAACAGCGCCCGCGCCTCCGCGATCTCGCCTTCCGAGGCCAGCAACGACGCCAGCGACCGCAACGCCTCCGAGTCCTTGGGATGCTCGGCCACCGCGCGCGCGAAACACGCACGCGCTTCGTCGGCGTCGCCGAGCTGATCACGGAACACACGGCCGGCTTCCAGATACGCCGCCGCCGCCTCGGGCGCGCCCTTGCGCGCTTCGGCCTCTTGCAGCCGCGCCTTGGCGTAGGCACCGAAATCGTTCTGCGCCAGATAAAGTCGTGCCCGCGCCGCCAGGGCCTCGGGCAATCCCGGCGCGGTCTTCAGCGCAGCCTCGATGGCCGCGCGCGCCCCGGACGCATCGTGAAGCTGATCCAGTTTCAGCGCCGCGATGTCCAGGTGCTGTGCCGCGATCTTCGCCGGTGCCGCGCCTTCCTCCTCCAGCATGTCGATGCGCTGCTCAAGCAGCTTGAGCGCCTCATGTGTGAGCCCCGCGCTGCGCAGGTTGCGCAACAACGCCGCCGTGGTGTCATCGCCGCGCAAGGCGTCCTCGCCAAGGCCGCGCAAGCTTGCGGCCGCTGCTTCCGGCTTGCCAAGGCGCTCCTCTAGCAACTTGGCGCGCCGGCGAATCAGGTCGGCGCGCTCCTCACCGGTGGCAAGGTCACTGCGCCGCTCGACAATGTTCGCCAGTTCCTCCCAGCGCCCGTGTGCCTCCAGCAGACGGTCGAGCGCCGACAGCGCGTCCCCATCCTTGGGGTCAGCCGCCAGGATCGCCTCATAGCTGCCAATGGCATCAAGCGGCGCGCCCAGCTCTTTCTCCTGGATCTCCGCCACGCGCCGTCGCAATTCCAGCACGGCACCCGGCGGCCCGCCGAGCGCGATTTCGCTCTTCAGTGCGTCGGCCGCCTTGCTCCACATGCCGACCCGCGAATAAAGCCGCGACAGCGCTTCGTAGGCCAGGCACGACTTCGCCACCACGTCGGGATCGTCGGCGCCGCGCTCATCCTCGTCGGCGGCATCGACATAGCCCTCCAGCGTGTCGATCGCCTCGTAGGGACGCTCCAGGCGCTTCTCGTAAAGGTCCGCCAGCTCAAGCGACTTGCGGCGGCGGTCGGCTCCAGGCGGCAGCGCCTCGACCGCGCCGGTGGTGCGCTTCTCAAGCAACGAAGCCAGGTCCGCCCAGCGTTCCTGCTCGCGATACATCAACTCGAGGCGATCGAGCGCAGGTGCATCGTCGCCCTTTGCCAGCAGGATCGCGAGGTACCGTTCCTCGGCCCGGTCGATCTGATCGAGCTTCTCGTGGATCCCGGCCACCTCGTGATTGATGGCCACCACGTCTGCCCGCGGCGCCCCGTCCAACCCGCGGAGCAAGATCTCACACACCGCATCCCAGCGGCCATGCGCTTCGCCCACTCGATGCAATTCGGCGCGCGCGTCCCGATCCGCAATGTCGAGGCGAAACTCGCGCTCCAGCGTCGCCAGGGCCTTGTCGACGTTCTTCGCGCCACGTTCCCAAACCTCGGCAACCTTGCGCAGATACTGCTGCCGGGTGGCATTGTCGTTGGCCGGCAACGCCTCATACGCCTGCGCCAGCTCTTCCCACGCCGAGACGAAGGCCCCGCCGCGCCCCGCCGGTGAGGCGCCCGGCGCGGGGCTCTCGTTGACCTCCTCCAGCTCGTCGACATCAAGATGCTGCTCGCCGTCCTCGACGTCGGCCGCTTCCTCGATGGCGTCCTCGAGCAGCAGCTCCTCTTCCTTTTCGCCGCTGTCGCCCTCGCTGCCCAGCGGCGCTGTGGTCAGGGTCTTGAGTGCAGCATCGACGTCGTAGTCGCCGATCAGATCGGCCAGGCGCCACAGATTCGCCACCACGCCGTCATTGTTCGGTTGCAGGCGAAATGCATTCAGGTAGGCCCGGAACGCGCGCACGCGATCCTGCACCTTGTCCTCGACCAGCGCGGCGGCCCGGCACGCCACCTCGACGCGAGCATCGACGTCGGCAGCACGTCCAAATAGCTGCGCCTCTACCGCCAGCGCGTCCTCCCAGCGCCGGGTCAACTCGGCCAGCCGCAGGATCTCCTGCCGGGTCTCCTCGCGTTCGGGATCGAGGGCGAAGCTGCGCAAGAATTCGTCGAGCGCGCCGCCCGGATCGCGCATCTTCTGCTCACGCAGCTCGGCGCGCAGGCGCAGCAGTTCCACGCGATCAGCCGCCGTCGGCCGACCACGCCCGACCCGCCCGTACACATCAAGCAGACCCGCAAAGTCCTCGGTCAGACCCGCGAGTCGCTCCAGTTCCGGCAGCAGGGTTTCACCCGACGGATCGCTGGTCAGTGCGTCTCGCAACCGGGCGAAGGCACGCGCCGGATCGTTCAGTTGCTCCTCGCACAGGTTGGCAATCTTCAGCGCCACCATCATCTGCGAGCCGGGCTCTATGGTCCGCGCACGCTCGCCCTCGTAGACCGCGATCAGGTCCTCCCATAGTCCGTGTGCCTCGGCCAGCGCTTCCAGACGGCCAAGGGCGTCCTGGTCGGGGTTCTCGTTGTAGGCGCGCCGGTACCACTCGAACGCCAGCCCCGCATCCTGCAGGGTCGCCAGGCTGGCCTCCGCGACCTCGAACATGAGCCGACGACGTTCGCCTTGGTCGTTGACCAGGGCGAGGATCTTCTCATCGGTCAATACCAGTCGGCGGGCGTCGCCGGCCTCGAGGTACAGCGGGGCGAGGGCGTAGAGTGCGTCCTGGTTCCGCGGATCAAGCTCGACTGTGCGCTCGAACGCGGTCACGGCCTTGCGTGGATCCTTCAAGCGATCACGCCACAGCATGCCGATTTCCAGGGCGCGAGCCGCGCGCTCGGTCGGATCTTCGGTCAGAAGCAACTGCCGTTCAGCAACCTTGACCACGCGCGGCCAGTCACCGGCCTGCTCGACCAGTCGGCGCAAACGCTCGTGCGCAGCGGCGTTGCGTGGGTCGAGCTCCGAGATGATCTGCTCGAGCGCGCGCACCGCCTCGTCGCGGTTGCGCAGGTTCTCCTCGAAGATGCGTGCGCGCTCCAGGGCCAGCTCGACGCCGTGCGCGGGATCGGACGCCAGCGGGATCTGCCGTCCAAGAACGCCGACCAGAGTCTTGAAGTCGCCCTTCCGCGCGTAGATTCCGCCCAGGGCAGCGAGCGCCTCGCGATCGGCGGGCAGCATCCGCACCAGTTCCTCCCAGGCCCGCTGCGCCCGTGGCGCCTGCTGCAACACATCCATCGCGAGCTGGGCCAGCCGCCGCAAGTAATCGGCACGCGTCGCAGGATCGTCGACCAGCAGATCCACCTGCAACTCGAGCACCCGCGCCAGGTCCTCGGGCCGCTCCAGGTGCTCGTAAGCCGACGTCAGATTCGCGAGCGCCGTGGCGTCGCCCGGCGACAGCCGCAGCAACTCTTCCCACTGGGCCGCCGCGCCCTCGAAGTTGCCCAGGTGGTTCTGCAACAGATCCGCCATGCGGTGGACCAGGTTCACCTTCTCCTCGACCGTGGCCGCGTAACGAACGTGGTACTCGAGCGTCTGCACCAATCGGGGCTTGTCGTCCGATTTCTCGAGAATGCCCTCGAGGCGCACCAGCGCGTCTCGGTCGCCAGGCGTACTCTTGAGAATCTCGGTCGCCGCCCACGAACCCTCGACCAGATTGGCCAGCTTCTCGTCGTAGATCTGCAGCAGCCTGCGCAGCAGGTTCACGCGCTCCTGCCGGGCGACGGCGCCGTCTAGTTGCTGCCGCAGCAGAATCGCCAGCTCGTCCCAGCGCTCTTCGCGCTCGAGGATCTCGAGCATCGCGCGCGCCGCCACGGGGTCCTTCGGGTCGGACGCCAGGATCTCGCGGTAGACAACCAGCGCCTTGTCGGTCGCGCTCAGCTTCTCGATGTACGTGCGGGCCAGCCGGCGCAAGATGTCGTTCTTCGCGGCCGGATCGGCCGCGCCTTTGGCCTCGCGCTCGAGCACCGAGACCATGCGCCCCCACTGCTTGCCCTTCTGCAGAATGCGCTTCTGGGCCTCGCGGGCGCGCTCGTAGCCTGGTGAGATCTCCTCCAGGCGCTGCCACGCCGACAGCGCGCGCTCGCTGTCGCCTAGGTTGCGCTCGGCGATGACGGCAACCTCCTCCAGGCGCGGCAACAAATCTTGCCCGGGCACCCCGGCGGCGCGGGCGCCCTCGACCGAGAACTCGAGCAGATCCACCAGCGCCTGCCAATCGCCCCGCTGCCTGAAGTGATCGGCGTAGGCCGCCAGGGCGTCCGCGTTCTGCGGATCGATCTGCAAGATTCCATGCAGGTAGACCGCGCACTGGTCCGCATCGCCCAGCCGATCCCGGTAAACCGCCGCCAGCTCGGTCAGGATCTGCAGGCGAAACTGAGGATCCTGGGCGGCTTTCAGCTGCCGCTCGCGCAACTCGGCGAACTTCGCGTAGTCCTGTTTGGCTAGATAGAGTTCGGCCAGCCGCTGCGACGCTGGTCCTCCCGCCGGCTCGATGCTGACGATCTCCTCGTAAACCCGCACCGCCTCCGCCGGATCGGCCAGAACCCCCTCGGCCAGCTGCGCGCGCTTGAAGAGGAAGTCCATCCGCTCTTCGGGCGACTGCGAGTCCGCGGCACGCTGGCGGTAATACCGGTCCAGATCGGAGGTGCGCCCGGCGGCGTACAGCACCTCTTCCAGCAGATCCGACGATTCGGCGTGGCCGTGCACGGCAGTAAGCGCCTTGCGCAGCGCCGCGATGGCGTTGTCGGTGTCGCCGGCTTCGTGCCGGCGGCGCGCCACTTGCTGGTAGATGGCAGCGGCGCGCTCGTGTCCATCGGCGCCGATCCATTTCGGATTGGTGTAGACACCGGCCAGCGCTTCCAGCGCCTTGTCGTCGCGCGGTCGCAGGCGCACCACCTCGTTCAGCCGCTGCGCCGCGCCGTCAAGGTCGCCCAGCTTCTCGCCCAGCACCTTGCCGATACCCAGCAACAGATCGGCGCGGCGCTTGGCGTCGGTGGTGAAGGCCAGCTCCAGGTCGTAAAGCCGTGCCACACTGCCGAAGTCGCCAAGCGCGCGGTAGATCTTGCGTGCCGATTCGACCAGCTTCAGGTTCTCGGGCGTGGCCTCGGCCTGGCGATGGCGCGCCGGCGCGGAAGCCAGGCGCTCCATGCGCGCCAGGTGCTGGGCCGAAAGCTTGGCCATCTCTTGCTCGAGATCGGCGAGGCGCGCCGGCTCACGGGTCTTGGCGATCGCGCCCGCCTCCATTTCCAGCAGCGTCATGTACTCGGCGGTACGGCCCTGCTGCTGGTACATGCGGCGCAGGCGCGCCGTCGCCTTGATGTTGTTCGAATCGCGGTCGACCGCGTGGGCCAGATCGGCCTCGGCGCCGCTGGCGTCGTCGAGGTGGTCCATGCGCACCTCGGCAGCCAGGTAGAACAGCTCTGACGACTTGGCGGCGTCGTCGATGGCCTGCGCGCGGGCCTCGTACAGGGTTACCAGCTTGTCGAGCTTGCCCGATTCACGGTACGCCTTGCGCAACGCAAGATAGGCCTCGTTGTGGGCAGGGTCACGCTGAACGGTCTGCTCGAATTCACGAAGCGTCGGCATGTTCCTTTCGCCTCACCGGGAGCAGCGGTCCCCGAAAATCGCCGCAAGCAATGGCCGCAAGCGATAAGCCGCTAGACTGACGGCCGCAGGCTAGCACCGGAGGCCGCGGAAACAAAGAGGATTCCCGGGACCCGACGGCCCGGCTGGGAGGCGCACGAAGAGCCCCTTCGGACCCTACGGAACGGTCAGGGTGGCGGTGCCCATCTTCATGTCGAGGTAGGCGTTGATCGTGGCCGTGCCGGTTGCCACAGCGGTCGCGAGACCACGTGACCCGTCGGCGGTCGACACCGTGGCAACGGCGGGGGTACCGGAGATCCAGGTCACGTAGCCGGTGATGTCATAGGTCGACATGTTGTCGTAGTTGCCGGTGGCGGTGAACTGCTGGGTGGCGCCCTTCGCCACCATCGCGGTCGCAGGCAGGACCGTGATCGACACCAGCTTCTGCGCCCCGACCGTGTAGAGGGTCTGGCCGCTCATGCCGTTGACCGTCGCCTTGATGGTCGTTGTTCCGGCCTTGATCGCGGTTGCCTGGCCGCGCGTGAGGTTGGTGTTCGAGATCGTGGCCACGGTGCCATCACTCGACGTGAACGTAGACGCCGCTGTCACATCCTGCTGGGTATTGTCGGACAGCAGGGCGGTAGCCTTGAAGGCCACGATGGCGCCCACCGGCGACATCGGGTTGGTCGGTGTCACCTGGATGCTGGCGATGGTCGCCGAGGTGACCGTCAGCGTGGTGGTGCCCATCGCGCCCATGTACGTGGCCGTGATGGTCGCCGTACCGGACGCGGCACCGGTCGCGCGGCCGCGCGAGCCGAAGGCATTCGACACCGAGGCTACGCTGGCCATGCTCGACGTCCAGGTCGCGTCGTTGGTGATGTTCTGCGACGTGAAGTCCGAATAGATAACGGTCGCGGTGAAGTTGACGCCGCCACCAATCAGGACCGTCGGGTTGGTCGGCGTCACCTGGATGCTGGTGATGGTCGCGCTCGACACGGTCAATTGCGTCGAGGCGGTGATCGCCATGTACGTCGCGCTGATCATCACGGTGCCAGCCTTGAGCGCGGTCGCGGTACCGCGACCACCGCCCATCGGCCCACCGAACCCGTTGGAGACGTCGGCGATGGTCATGTCGGAAGTGGACCAGGTCGCCATGCCGGTGACGTTCTGACTGGTCCCATTGTCGTAGAGGGCGACCGCTTGATACTGCTGGGTGCTGTTCACAGCCATCGTGGAATTCGCCGGCGTTAGGCTGATGCTGGTGATCTTGGCCCCGCTGACCGTCACCGTCACCGCATCGGTCTTGCCATTGAAGTTGACGGTGATGGTCGCGGTTCCCACCGATAGTGCAGTCACGTTGCCACGGCCGCCACCGCCGCCTCCGCCAGGACCAGGCATGCCACCGTTCGACACGTCAGCGACGGGAGCGTTCGAGCTGCTCCACGACGCCATGAAGGTCACGTTGGTGCTGGTGCCATCACTGTACAGCGCGGTGGCTTGCAACTGCTGGGTCTGGCCTACGGCCAGCGTGGTGCCGGGAGGGGAGATATTGATGCTGGTCACCGTGGCCGCCGTGACGGTGACCGTGGCCTGGTCGGACACGGTCATGTAGGTCGCCTTGATCGTGGCCGTACCAGCCGCGATGCCGGTGGTGGTCCCGCGTCCACCAGGAAAAGGGAATCCGATGCCGTTCGACACGTCCGCGGTCGCCGAGCTGGACGAGGTCCAGGCCGCCATGTTGGTCACGTTCAGGCTGGTGCCATCGCTGTAGACAGCGGTCGCCTGGAACTGGGTGGTCTCGCCCACCCGTAGCGAGGCCAGCACGGGCGACACGCTCAGGCTCATGAGCGTGGCCGCCGTGACGGTGAGGGTGCTCTGGTGCGAAATGCCACCCAGCGTCGCGGTGATAACCGCGCTACCCGGGCTGATGCCCACCGCGGTCCCGCGCCCACCACCACCGAAGCCACCGCCACCACCAGGGCCACCGCCGCCGCCCGCGTTCGACACATCGGCAACTGTCGCGTTCGAGGTCGACCACACCACCATGTTGGTGATGTCGGACGATGTCCCGTCGCTGTAGATGCCGGTGGCGGTGAACTGGATGGTCTGGCCAATCCGCACGCTCGGGTTGATCGGCTGGACCGAGATGCTCATCAGCGTCGCCGCGCTGACGTTGACCGTCGTCGTAGCCGAAAGGCCCATGCAACTGGCCGTGATCTTCGCGGTGCCGGCCGCAATCGCCGTCACGAAGCCACGGCCACCGAAGCCACCACCACCACCACCCGAGTTCGACACGTCGGCGATGGCCGGCATGTCGGAGACGAAGGTGCACATGTTGGTCAAATTCTGAGCCGTGCCGTCGCTCATGATGCCGGTCGCGGTCAAGCCCTGGCTCTGGGCAATGCGGAGATTCAAAACCGGCGGGCTCAGCGATACCGAGACCAAGGTCGCGGGCGGCAGGACCGTCACCGTGGTCGAATCCATGAAGCCCATGAATTCGCCCTTGATCATCGCCGTACCAGCGGAGACACCGCTGACCAGGCCGCGGAACATCGCCGTGCTCACAACAGCAACGGCCGGATTCGACGAGGTCCACGTCGCCATGAAGGTCACGTTCTGGGATGTCGCATCCGAGTACAGCGCGGTCAGGTTGTAAGGCTGCATCTGGCCCACCCTGAGGGTGCCGAGCAGCGGCGTAACCTGGACGGAAACCAGGGTCGGGTTGGTGCACGTCACCGTGGTCGAGTCCATGACGCCCATGTATGAGGCGGTGATCACCGCGCTGCCCATTGCGATGCAGGCGCCCTGACCGTCCATCGCGACGGTCGCGACCGCCGGGTTCGAGCTGGTCCACGCCGCCGCATTGGTCACGTTCATGCTGGTACCGTTGGAGAAGATCGCACTGGCATTGAAGTTCACGTTCTGCCCCAGGCGCCGGGTCGGCATGATCGGTGACACCGACAGTGACGCCAGCTTCGGGGTCGTTACCGTCAGCTTCGACGTGCCTTCCTTGCCGCTGAACGACGCCCGGATGGTGGTGTCGCCCGCAGCCACCGCCGTCACCTGGCCCTTGGCGCCCGTCGCGTTGGACACCGTGGCGATCGTCGTGCTGTCGCTCGACCAGGTCACCTGCGTGGTCAGGTCCTGCATGGTGCCGTCGGACAGCACGCCCTGGGCTGTGTAATTTTGGCGCTGACCCGCCACCAGCATCGCGCTTGCCGGGGCAATGCTGATGCTGGCCAGGGTCGCGTTGGTGACCGTGACCTTGGCGGTGTCGGTCTTGCCCTGGAACGAGCCCGTGACATCGGTGGCGCCGCCCTTGAGCGCGGTGAGCTCACCGATGGTCCCCGGCGAGTTCGAGATCACCGCGACGGTGACGTCGGCAGTTGACCATGACGTCTGCTGGGTCACGTCCTTGTTCGACCCATCGGAGAACATTGCGGTCGCCATGTACTGGCTCTTGGTGGCGTTGGCCACCGTGCCGGTCTTGGGGGCGATGGTCAGCGTCGTCGCGGTTGCATCCGAAACCGTCAGCCGGGCTGTCCCAGTCACGCCTCCAAGTGTTGCCAGGATATCGCTGCTGCCGGCCGTGACTCCGGTGGCCAGGCCCTGGGTGGGAGCCACGTTCGACACCGACGCCACGGCGACGCTCGCTGCCGTCCAGGCGACCGTGGTGGTGATGTCCTGCATGGTGCCGTCCGAATACACGCCAGTGGCCTTGAAAGCCTGGGTGGTGCCCTTGGGCGCCGAAGCCGTCGCGGGCGTCACCGCGATCGACATCAGCACCGCGCGCGAGACCGTCACCATTGTGGTGCCTGACTGGGCGCCCAGGGTGGCGGTCACCACGGCCGAGCCCGCAGCCAGAGTCATGGCGACACCCTGCGAGCCAGCAGCGTTGGAAATAGCAAGGATGGTCGGATCGCTCGCGCTCCAGGTGACGACGGTTGTGAGATCGCTGTTGCTGCCGTCGCTGTAGATGCCGGTCGCCTTGAACGACTGCATGCCGGGCACCGGCAACATCGGGTTGGTGGGCGAGACCTCGATGGTGTTGAGCGTCGCGGTCGTGACTGTGACGGCCGCCTTGCCGGAGAGCCCCATCACCGTCGCATTGATCGAGGCGACGCCGGCCCGCAGACCGCTGACCGTACCATCGGCGGCCACGCTGGCGATGCTGGCATCGCTGGACGCCCACATGGCGCTCAGGCTGAGGTCCTGCTTCGTGCCATCAGACAGCGTTGCGATCGCTTTGAACGGCAGCTTGCCGTTGACCGCGACCTTGCCGTCCACGGGCTCGACCGAAAGGCTAGTGACGGAAGCACCCGTCACCATGAGGGTGGACTGGCCGGTCTGGCCCATGATGGTGGCGCGGATGATCGCCGTGCCCGGGCCTACCGCCCTGGCCGCGCCAGCCATCACCGAGGCGACCACCGGATTGGTCGAAGTCCAGGTCGCCATGGCCGTCACATCCATGCGCGAACCGTTGGAGTACACGCCCGTGGCAATGAAATTGGTCGTCGTGTTCACGGCAGCGGTGGCCAGCGGCGGGGTCACGCTCACGCTCACCAACATGATGGGCGGCGGAGCGCCGTCTCGTGCAACGTCCGGCAGTCCCCCGGGGCCGTCCATCATCCGAGGAAAGTCAGGCAACACGAAACCATCTGGTGGCCCAGGTGGCAGGTCGAGGGGCCGCGCGTCGGACGTCACGATGAAGTCGAGCGAACCGCCGTCGAGGGGCCTACTGTCCGGGCCGGCATCGAAACCACCGTCGCCCCGTCCGGCGTCGGTGTCGCCGCCGCC
>JANPCZ010000072.1:0-5160 GCA_031431215.1 Myxococcales bacterium | reverse complement strand
GGCGCGTGAGCAGCGCCGCCGCGAAGCCGACCGCGCCAAGCCGGGGCCTGTTGCAGAGCCTGGTGATCAAGGCGCAGCGCCAGACGCTCGATGAAATCGGCCGCGCGGTCGGCACCGATGTCGTGTACCTGAAGGCCGCCTGGGCCGACCCGGTGCTGTACGGCGGCCGCGGCGAGCGCACGGGAACGGACGTGGACGTGCTGGTGCGGCCGCAGGCGTTCTGGCCGTTCGCCGAGGCCCTGGAAGCCCGCGGCTTCCGGCTGATCGATGTGGGGCCCGAAGACCGAGCCGCGGACCACGTGGCAACCGCCGGCACCTTCGAGGCGCCCCCGGGCCAGATGGCGGTCGATCTGCATCGCAACCTGACCTATGCACCCTGGTTCGAACTCGATAGCGACGCGATGATCGATCGGGCGATCGCGTACCCCAGCATCGACGGGCCGATCCTGTCGCTGTCGCCCGAAGATCAGATCGTCTACGCGGCTGCCCACCAGGCCAATCACGGGTTCGCGTTCCACGAAAAGCAGATCGACGATGTCGTGGCGCTGCTCCGGATGCGACCGATCGATTGGGATGTGGTGGTGAGCAGGGCGGGCACGGCGCACCTGCGGCTTGCGCTGGCAATGGTCGGCGATGGACTGGTGGCGCGCGGGGTCTCGCTTCCGTCCGGTCTGGTGCTTTCCGACCGGTGGGGCGGACTGCGCAGACTGGCGCTACGTAGGTTGGTCGAGCCGGTTCGAACCGTCATAGGGCGGCGATTCCCTCTGCATGATCTCAACAACGTGCCACTGCCCTACTCGGCCCAGCACTACCTGCTGGTGCTGCCACTCCTGTCGGACCGCCTCCTGGCGCTGCCGGTATTTCTCGCGGCGCAGTTCCGGCGCCAGGGTCTGCGCGCCCTGGCTCACATCGGAGGGCGGCGGTGACCATCGACCAAACCATAGCGCCCGTTGCCGCGATCGTGGTTCGCCCGGTCCCCGATGGCGCGATGCTGGTGGACCTTGGGCGAGGCCACTGCTGGCAGGTCAACCGCCTGGGCGCGGAGATCTGGTTCCTGCTAGACGGCCGCCGCACACTACGCGACGTGTGCGAGGTGCTGCGAACCAGCTACGACGTGGCGGCCGAGGTGCTCGAGCGGGATGTTCTCGCCATGGTCGAGGATCTTCTGACCCAGGGCATGGTGACGGTGGTGGCGCCATGAATCCATGGACCGGCACCGGCCAGTTCAAACAGCGCTTCGCCCTGGCGGCATTCCCCGACGGGGGTGTCCTGCTCGACCTGGACACCGGCCAGTATTTTCGCCTCAACCCGACGGCCACCGACATCTGCCGCGCGCTTGAGCGAGGCACGAGCCAGGAAGAGGTCGAGGTCCAGCTGGCGAATCGCTTCGGCATCCCGCGTGCCCAGGCGGCGGTCGATGTGCGGCAGATGTTGTCGGGCCTGTCGGCGACGGCGCCGCGCAAGGAATACCCCAGCGACTTCAAGTACCGACCGACAGAATTCGGCTACGCCGTGTGCGACGAAACCGGGCCGGTGCTAGAGGTCGCCCGCGACGGGAGCCGCTTGCGACTGGTTCGCGACGTCGCCACGCTCACGTGCCGGATCGAAGACTGCGTACGAGGCATCCTGCCGAAGGCGCTCTTTCTGGCTGGCATCCCAGCTCTCCACGCTTCGGCCTGCGTGATCGGCGGACGCCTGACTGCCTTCTCGGGCGTCAGCACCGCCGGCAAGACAACGACGGCCCGAGCGTTCGTGAGCCACGGCGCGCGTCCCGTGTCCGAAGACGTGCTGGTGCTGTCGCTCGACGGTGAACGGCCGGCGGTGTTCATCGAGGCTGAAGTGGCGGTGCACCGGTGGGCGCGGGACGCGGCCGCGGCGCTGGTCGCCGGTGGGCAAGGGAGCGAGATTGATTGCGACGGACTGGCAGCAACCTGCGGAGGTCCGACCGAAGCTCTTGCCGTGGCGGCCTTCCTGGATCGGGCACGCCGAGGCGGAGACACCATCCGAACCGAGCGGGTCAGCCGGCCGGACGCGGTCGCCTGCTATCTGGAGGGCATCTTCCTGGGCGCCGGCGATCGTGATTCGTGGCGTCGGTATCTGAAGATCAGCGCTGCATTGGCGACTGGCGTGGACACGTGCCTCGCCTGGGTTCCCGATGGACTCACGGGCCTGGCGGAGGCCGCCGCCGCCTACAGCGCGAGCTCGACGTCGTAGGTGACAGGCGGATCGCGATCGCTGCCGAGCCAAGCATGGCCAGAGCCGGTGCCGCCGTTCGAACGTAGGCCGAACTTCAGTGGCTCTTCGGCGGCGCCCGCGTCGAGCGCGATCTCGAGGAGCGCGCGGCGGTAGCAGTTGGGTCCACCCGGGATCAAGCGATCGGCAATACCGATGGCCCGGCGAAGTGTGGTTCGCTCCGCCTCGTTGCGACGACGAGACGCCTGGCCCCTTGAGCGCAGGCGCGGGACAAGGTGACCCGGCCCCTCATTCACACGGCCGAACTCGATCGCCGGCAGAACCAGGCCGACGCGGAGCAGGTCGCGGACCAGGGCGCTGGGCACTAGCACCTGAGAATCCTCAGCACCCACCCATGAACACAGGACTTGCCACACAGGCCTCGGCATCGGGGTCGAAGTCCTTCCTGCTCCCGCCACCCCCGGCCAGTACGTCATGCAGATCGCCAAGCGCCCACAACCGGGGCGGCTCGTAGGGTTGGGCCGTCCTTCCCGCTCCGCCGCTGGCAAGCACCCCAGTCTTCAAGTTCGTGTCATTCATTTCTTCTTATCTCCCGAAGGACCCGATTCTGGGGCCGGAATATAGCCCAACATCCGACGCATCCAAACCTCCACGTTGGCTATCCGCCAGATAGCTTGCCAGTCGCCCCAGGCGGTTCCTCCGCCCTGAACAAGACGATCTAGCATCGTGCGAGCCTCACTCTGCTTGACGTACCGATCCGACACCCATGTCTGGCTGCTGACGATGGCGGTCAATCGTTTGGCAGCAGCCCGGCTACCAGAAGCAGCCGCGGTGTCGAAGAAAGCTTTGGTCCGGCGCACAGCCACCGCAGGTGGCAACACATCGACCAGAGCCTCCTGCTGAAGTCTCCAGTAGCGGTGCGCCAGACGAAACGCTGGCGGCAGGGCCAGCACCAGCTGAGCGAGGCGAGTGTCCAAGAACGGGTACCTGATTTCCAGGCCGTAGCCTGCAGCCACGCTCTGGGCCCCGTTCAGGACTGCCGCCATCCTCGGGGAGGTCAGGTGCCCCCAGACCACCGACTGGCTGTGGGAGACGAAGCTGACGTCGTCCCGTGCTCTGTCACCCCCACCGACAAACCAGGGTCCGGGCTCATTCAGCCAGGGTGGTGCGGGATCGAGTTCGTCGCTGGTGATCCGGCCGATGGCGCCCCTGGACAGGGACGGTGCGACTCCACGCAGAGCGTTGCCCATGCGCCGCGCGCGCACTTCCCAGGCTAGCCCCGGGGAGAGGATCGAGCTCGCGATCGCCCGCCACTCCCGACGTTCGCCCAGATCACGCATCACCCCTGGGAAGTCACCGAGTTGGTCTCCACCGGTGCCACTGACGATCACACGGGCACCCTCACGCACAGCGATCAACTTGTCGCCGGGGCTTCCGCCGCCGCCGCCGGTTCTGGCCCCCGGACCCGCCAGGGCCGGTTGCTCCAGATCCAGCAAGCAGGGTTGCGTCGCGTCCCACTCCTCGACAGGAAAACCGATACGCTCCGCCACCTGACGGATGTACTCGCCCTCGTCGCACGCCAGCCCCGGATATCGGGCGCTCACGGCCAGCAGGCGGGGCGTCTCCGGGCGCTGTTCCTTCCGTACACCATCGGCCACGCACGCGATCGAAGACGAGTCGACTCCGCCGCTGAGATGCACAACGACGGGCCGATCGGAGACCAGTCGATCGGCCACCGATCGAGAAAATCGCCGCCTGAATTCCTGGAACACATCCTGTGGCGAAACCAGCCGCGGGTCCTCGTCGGGTGGCCCAAAATACCGTGTGAGCTGCACTCCGTTCGGGGTCGCGAGCAATCGGTGACCACCGGGTAGCCAGCGAACGTCGCGAAAAAACGTCCGCTCTTTGCTCCGGTAGTCCCATCGAAGGTAGTCAAAAACTGCCTGGTCGTCCGGCTCTTGGGGCGTGTCGTCGAGCGCGAGGAACTGCTCGGAAAACGAAGCCAGCGCGAGGTTCCCACGTGTGACCCGATAGGCAAGCGGGGTCACGCCAAACGGGTCACGCGCCGCCAAGACCGTCCGCCGGCGGGCGTCCCAGACGACCAGCGCAAAATCCCCCGCGAGTCTCTCGGCGAAGTCGTGCCCCCACCTCTCATAGGCGCGCAAGAGCAGTTCCGCGATCGAGGGTGCTGTTCCGAGTTCCCCCGTGAGCTCGTCGCGATTGTCGATGCGGGCGGCGGCCACAATCGCGACGCCCGCTTCCACATGGTGGTGGAGTTGTCCGGTGACCCGCGATCCTCGCGCCCCCAGCGCGACGTCGGCTAGATCCAGGATCTTGGCGGGATCCGACGTCTCAGCGCTGCCAAAGGCCAGCAGCCGGCGGGCAAGAGGCGCGGCCGCCTGGTCGCCAGTCCAATCGACGACCGCAACCAGACCTGACACGGAAAGATGCTTGGCAGGGGCCGGCCAACTACCAGAACACGGCGACGCGGCCCGGCGCCATGGCCGCGCTAGCGTCTGCCGCTGCGAAATCGGCGAAGCCGTCCCCGTTGACATCGCGAACCAGCCCCCCACTGCCTGAAGCGGTCCCGGTCCAACCGGCGGGCAGGGGCACCTTGATGTCCGCCGCAGTCTCGACGTTGACCGGTGTCGTACCCAGCATCTTGGCTCCACTTATCAGATAGACGGCGGGGCTACCGCCCGCGATACCGGCAACACCAATGTCCGGCTTGGCGTCGCCAAAAACCGAGGCCGACATGGTCGTCCCTGGCATTCCCCCGGCGAAGATCAATTGCCCGATGTTGTCGACGGCCGGGTGATAAAGCGCCGATCGATTCACGAACGGACCCGCGGTGGCGTCGCCGTTCATGACAAATGCGGTTCCCACCGCTCCCGGAGACGTCGTCTTGTCCGAGTTGTTGCCGATCCCCACACTAGCGAGGGTCCCCGTGAGCACGCCCAGGTTGGC
>JANPCZ010000071.1:0-40939 GCA_031431215.1 Myxococcales bacterium | reverse complement strand
CGCGATGAGCTCGGTGATGTCGTAGCCGCGGTAGCGCAGCAGGCTGTTGACGTCGTCGATTTCGCAGACCGCTGTGTTATCGACCAGAACGCCCTTGAGGCCCTTGTGAACCTCGGTCGTGGTGACCAGATCGGCGTGCTTCACCAAAAGGGCGCTGTTGGTTGCTGCTGAGCTCATGTTGAACCTGTCCTCCTGTTCGAGGGTTGATACGGACTTGGCACCGCCAACGTTGAGGGCGGCTGATGTTGGGGAGGAAAAAAAAGCGCGCCCCGGGCGGAGGAACCAGGGCAAGCCACCCTGCGGGTAACCACGCTCAAGGCGCGGGCCACCGTGGGGCCCGATGGTGCCGCGCTCACTTAGACCTCGCGAATCGAGGAAAAGCTGCTGGCAGGGCCGCCTGCGGCACTGGTTGAGACGCATCAGGTCATTCACCAGCGACAGAGCGGCGGGGCCTACGCGCGCGTGGTCAAGATCAGGCAGCAGGCTTCAGCGATCGAATCGAGGACCAACATGGAGGGGAGTGGGCATCGTGCGCGCTAAAGACTTGCGCCGGGTCGCTCACACGGTCACCGGTCAGAGGGCCCGCAGCGGCGGCGTTTTCTGGCATGCTCTGGCGCCGATGCCCGCGCACTTGTCCTCATTAGCCACCGCCCCACCGTTGGGCGGGTGGGGGCAGCTACGCAAGTGGGGCCTGGTGCTGGCCATTGTGTCGGCGTGCGATTCGGGCGCGGCCACATCGATGGACGCGGCGACCGTGTCCGCGCCCGCGCCCGATGCGGCTAGCATGCTCGATGCGGTTGCCACGCCGGCGCCCGCTCCGACCCGAGACGCGGCGCCGATGCCGATGCCGGCGCCCGACGCGCCGACCGGGCTTCCGCCCGACGCGCCAGGGTCCCGCACACTCGACGCGCCAACTGCTCCACCACCCGATGCCCCATCCTCGTCACCACCAGATGCGCCGACCGGCGCCGTGTCGTATCAGGACCTCAGCCCGGTTCGCGAGGTCGACATCTTGGTCATGGTCGACAACTCGCCCTCGATGCTCGAGGAACAGGCCAACCTCGCCAGAAATTTTCCCGCGTTCATAAAGCGCCTGCAGGCCATTCCGGGCGGCCTGCCCGACATTCGCATCGCTGTGGTGACCAGCGACATGGGTGCGGGTGGCAACACCGTCGGTGGGAATTGTTTGGGCTATGGCGACGGCGCGCGGTTCCAGGTCAACAGCATCACCAGTGGCCAGAACTGCGGCCTCATGGGCGACGCCAAGTACCTCATCGCTTCGGACCGGGGAACCCAGACCAACCTGCAGCCGGGCAAGACCCTGGAAGACGTGTTCGCCTGCATGGCGACCCGCGGCGGTCGCGGTTGTGGTTACGAGCACCAGTTGCAGGCCGTCCGTGTCGGGCTCCTCGCCCTTCCCGGCATCAATCTCGAGAACCGCGGTTTCCTCCGCCCCAACGCCTACCTGGCCATCTTGATGCTCACCGACGAGGATGACTGCTCGGCCCCGCCCAGCCAGCTTTCCTTTGACTTCTTCGTCAGCGACAACAAGGGTCAGACGCCGAGCCTGCGCTGCAACACCGACGGCCATCTGTGCAACGGCAAGCCCATCTCCCTCGATCCGATGATGTCGACGCCGCTGGCAGAATGCGGCCCCAATCCGACCCCCAGCAAGCTCATCAAGGTTGAAGAGTTGATCGCCACCATCAAATCGCTCAAGCGCCCCGACCGGATCGCCGTCGCGGGCATCTTCGGTGTCCCGCTACCGGGCACGGAAGCCCGCGCCCGCTACAGTGTCTACGCGAACCCAAGGTTGATGAACGACCTTCAGATCTCGCCTGCGTGCTCGACGCCGGGTCTCGGCGTCGCGGACCCGGGTCTGCGCCTCAAGCAGTTCGTCGATGCCTTCGCGCCCAACTCGTCGGTGCACAGCATCTGCAACGAGGACTTCACGCCTGCTCTCGATGCCATCGGCAAGCTGGTTGCCGACCGCGTGGGTAGCATCTGCGTAAGCCTGCCCCTTGTGGACGCGGATCCCACCACGCCCGAACTGAACCCCGACTGCCAGGTCAACGATCAGAGCCCGGTTGGCAACATGGTGGTCGACGTCCCGATCTCCCAGTGCAACGACGGAAAAACCAACCGCCCGTGCTGGAGCATCACGCCCGACGCTGCCAACTGTGTGGCCTCCGGCTTCAAGATCGAGGTGTTCCGGGCCGACGGCATGACGTCGCCGCCCAACTCGAAGGTGGCTATCAACTGCCGCGCATGCACGCTGCCCGCCGACCCACGCTGCAAGCAGAAGTAGGCTGGGGCCAGGTCTCGGTCGCGTCGTCCTAGTACCCGCGGAACGTGATAGTAGGTTGTCACAATGCGATCGACGATTTCGAGGCTCTCTTTGGTTCTGCTAGCGGCGATTGCGGCCGGCGGGTGCGGCGGCGGCGATGGCGGCGGCGATGGCGGCAGCGATGGCGGCGGCGATGGCGGCGCCGCGTCCATACGGGCCGTCGACGATTTCATTGCAGCCATGGCGGCGGCGCAATGCGACTGGGCCTTCCGCTGCTGCACCGACGCCGATCTCCAGGTCGCGGGCGCACCCAGATTCACGACCGCCACGGAGTGCCGCCCCTATGTCGAGCTGGAGTTGAAGAACGGGCTCTACATTTCGCGGCTGGGTGTACGCGAGGGGCGGATCGGTCTGGACGAGATGGTGGTCAAGCAGTGCCTGGACGGCCTGCGCATGCGGAGCTGTAACCCGCTGCCGACCGGCATCGTACCCAGGCAGATGATGGATCCCATGGCGCTGGATGCTTGCGCGGGGGTCTTCAAGGGACGCACGGCCCCGGGGAACGAATGCCTGCTCGAAAACGAGTGTCGCGAGGGAAGCCGTTGTGTTCGGTCCAGCGCACGAGGTGTCTGCGTTCCCTTCCAGGCCGCGGGCGAGGTGTGCAATCGCAGCGAGGACTGTGATCCCAGGGTCAAGAACATCTATTGCGCGCTGAAGGACTTCCACTGCCGTGTGCGCGCGAAGGTCGGAGAGGCGTGCGCGTACACCACCGACTCCGACGGTCGGAATCCGCGACCCCCGCTGCTCATCGAGTGCAACGTCCGCGACGACCACTCCTATTGCGATCCGGTTTCGAAGACCTGCAAACGCTTTCCGGGCGATGGCGACGCTTGCCTTCCGTCGATGCCATTGGTGCCGCAGCGCTGCGATCCGGATCCTGCGCTCAGGTTGATCTGCGACGGTCCCGCGCCCGCGTCGGCGGGGGGAACCTGTCGGTCGCTGGGCGGAATCGGCTCCGACTGTAACCGCGCGCCGTGCAATCCGACCCTTGCGTGCTCGATGTTCACGCGGACATGCCAGGCTCTGCCTGGGGTCGGCCAGTCCTGCGTAGAGTTCAGCGGGCGCTGCGCGCCCTCGCTTTTCTGCCGTCCGGGCACCCTGCTGTGCGAATCGGCGGGCGCGGCCGGCGAGACTTGCCAGAACCGGCCATGTGCGGCCGGCCTCGTGTGCGACCCGGCGGCCTCAACCTGCGTCCCCGGGCTGGCCAGTGGCCAGCCGTGCACAGCGGGCTCGCAGTGTGTGTCGGGCCTGTGCGGCTCACCGACAGGGATGAGCCCGACTTGCCAGGCGGGTGCAACCCCGATGGTTCAGTGCTCGGGTCGAACCGCGGCCGACGTTCCGCCCGCGAGCTTCCCCCCGCCCGTGCCGACAACCCCACCACCCCCGCTGCTCCCACCCGGTATCAGGATCGACCCCACCAGCGGAGCCTTCGGCTCGGTGTCGGTCGGCAGGATGAGCCTGATGCCCCTCGAGCTCACCGTCTTCAACGCCGCAGGGAACGCGACTTCGGGTCCGATCAGCGTGTCGGTCAGTCCTCCGGGTGAGTACACGGCCACTGGCTGCAACGGCGCGACCCTCACAGGCGGTGCCAGCTGCAGGATCCAGGTGTCCTTCGCCCCGAGCATGTCGGGTTCCCGTACCGCCAGCCTGGCGGTCACTGCCACTCCGGGCGGTTCGGTGTACGCCAGCCTCTTGGGGACGGGTGTGACCGAAAGCGCGCCTCGCATCCTGCCCGACAACGCCAACTTCGGCGACGCAGCCGTCGGTACCATGATGGGCCCGACCAGGATGTTCAGTGTGACCAACGTCGGCACCGCCAGCACGATGCTCGTGTTGTCGGTCAATGGTCCCGACTTCATCCTCACGCCCGGCGGCTGTGCGTTGCCAGTCGCCGGTGGCGCAAGCTGCACGGCGACTGTCACGTTCCGTCCGACGACCCGCGGTGCCAAACAGGCCACCCTCATCGCCAGCGGCCCAGGCGGCGTCGCTACCGCGGCTCTCACCGGAAACGGGCTTGCTCCGGCCCGTCTCGTGGCTGCGCCCGCGATGGCGGCTATCGCCGGCGCCGTCGGCGTAGTCAGCCCTCCCATCACCATCGGCGTCGCCAATACTGGTGATGAGCGCACGGGCACCATCTCGGCCACCCTGGGCGGCGCCAACGCGGCCGAATTCATGATCGCTTCGAATACCTGTGCCGCGCCGCTGAGCGGCGGGGCAAACTGCATGATCGCCGTCGCCATGCGAGCCGGAGCGGCCGGTGCGCGCGTTGCCACTTTGACCCTCGCCGGCATGCCGGGCGGAGTGGCCACCGTGATGATCGCCGGCACGGCAATGTGAGCTTCTTCGGGGCGGGCCGTGGACATGTTGGGCATGCCCGCGGCGGCGGGGTTGTCGGGCATGCTCTGGCGGGGCGAATGGCTTGTTGCGCCTGTTCTGCCCGACCAGGCAGGCAGGCACAGCGTCTGGTGCCCGCGTCCTGCAGTCGGATCCGCGGGCGACCCGGCCGTGAAACGCGGCCGCAACAGCCAAGATTCCTACTGGCAAAAACGTAGGGATTCTTACCGTCATTTTACGATCGATTAACCGCGTCGAAACAGCGCTTGGCTTACAACCATGACCCAGTGGGGACGAAAGAACGGCTGCTGGTCATCGGAAACGGGATGGTGGGCCACCGTTTCGTCGAGAAGCTGATCGAGAATGGCGGCGCGCAGGAACGATCGATCACTGTGCTGGGCGAGGAGCCGCGCCTGGCCTACGACCGGGTGAATCTGTCCAAGTTCTTCGACGGCAAGTCAGCCGCGGATCTGGCGATCGCTGACCCGGCTGCCTACGCCGAAGCCGGCATCGAGGTCGTGCTGGGCGACAGAGCCGTCGAGATCGATCGCGAACACAAGATCGTCCGCGCAGCTTCGGGGCGTGAGTTTGCCTACGACAAGCTGGTGCTGGCGACCGGGTCGTATCCGTTCGTGCCGCAGGTCTTGGGCCGCGAGGCGACGGGTTGTTTCGTTTACCGCACCATCGAGGATCTCGAAGCCATCGCGGCCTTTGCCGCCGACGTCGGTACTGGCGCGGTGGTGGGCGGCGGGTTGCTCGGCTTGGAAGCCGCCAACGCGCTCAAGAACCTGGGGTTGGAAACGCATGTGGTCGAGGTCGCGCCGCGCCTGATGGCGCTGCAGGTGGACGATCCCGGGGGCGCGATCCTGCGCGGCCGCATCGAGTCACTGGGCGTCGCGGTGCACACCGGCATGCAGACCAAGGAGATCGCCACCGGTCCCGACGGGCGCGTGGCCGCGATGTTGTTCGCCGACGGCGGCGAGCTGCACACCGAGATGGTGGTGTTCTCGGCCGGCATCCGTCCCCGCGATGAACTGGGTCGCGCGTGCGGTCTGGCCATCGGGCAGCGCGGCGGTTTCGTCATCGACCAGCACTGCCGGACATCGGACAAGGATATCTCCGCCATCGGCGAGTGCGCATCGTACGACGGCCGCACCTTCGGCCTGGTGGCGCCCGGCTACCGCATGGCGGAGGTCGCATGTGCCGACCTCAGCGGCGGCGTCGAGCGTTTCACCGGCTTCGACATGAACACCAAGCTCAAGCTCATGGGCGTCGACGTCGCCAGCTTCGGCGACGCTTTCGGCCTGGAGCCGGGCGCGCGCACCATCAGCCTGGTCGATACGGTCACCGGCGTTTACAAGAAGCTGGTCGTCAGCGCCGACAAGACCGTCTTGCTGGGCGGGATGCTGGTGGGCGATGCGGCGGCTTACGGCGCGCTTGCGCAGATCTGCGCCAACCGTCTGGTGTTACCGCCGCACCCCGAGGATCTGATCATGCCGGCGGCACGCGAAGGTGCCGCGCCGGCTGGTCTGGGCGTCGACTCGTTGCCGCCGGCGGCGATGATCTGCTCGTGCCACAACGTCAGCAAGGGGGCGATCTGCGAGGCCATCACGGCGCAGAAGCTGGCGGCGGTGTCGGCGATCAAGAGCTGCACCAAGGCGGGTACGGGTTGCGGCTCGTGCGTGACGCTGCTGAACGACATTTTGAAGATCGAGCTGCGCAAGGCCGGTGTCACGGTCACCAACCACCTGTGCGAGCACTTCAAGCACTCGCGCCAGGAGCTGTTCCATCTGGTCAAGGTTCACCAGGTGAAGTCATTCGAGGATCTGTTGCAGCGCCATGGCCAGGGCCGCGGCTGCGAGATCTGCAAGCCTGCGGTGGCGTCGATCCTGGCATCGACCTGGAACGAGCACATCCTGGACAACGGCCGCGTCGGCCTGCAGGACACCAACGATCGGTTCCTCGCCAACATACAGCGTGATGGGACCTACTCGGTTGTGCCGCGGGTACCCGGCGGCGAGATCAGCCCCGACCAGCTCATTGTCCTGGGCGAGGTTGCCAAGCGCTATGGCCTGTACACCAAGATCACGGGCGCGCAGCGGGTCGATCTGTTCGGCGCGCGGGTCGATCAGTTGCCGCATGTGTGGGCTGATCTGATCGACGGTGGCTTCGAGTCTGGCCACGCCTACGGCAAGGCGTTGCGCACCGTGAAGTCGTGCGTGGGTAGCACGTGGTGTCGTTACGGGGTGCAGGACTCGGTCGGGCTGGCGGTGAGGCTCGAGCATCGCTACAAGGGCCTGCGCAGCCCGCACAAGTTGAAGTCGGCGTGCTCGGGTTGCGCGCGCGAGTGTGCCGAGGCGCAGAGCAAGGACTTCGGCATCATCGCCACCGAGAAGGGCTACAACCTGTACGTCTGCGGCAACGGCGGCATGAAGCCCCAGCACGCGCAGTTGCTGGCGGCTGACATCGACGAGGCCACCGTGTTCAAGTACGTCGATCGCTTTCTGATGTTCTACGTACGCACCGCGGATCGCCTGCAGCGGACCGCCTCGTGGTTCAACAATCTGGAAGGCGGCCTCGCGTACCTGCGCCAGGTCGTGGTCGACGACTCACTGGGCATCGCCGCCGAGCTGGAAGCCGACATGCAGCACGTGGTCGACACCTACGAGTGCGAGTGGAAGGCCACGCTCGCCGATCCGGTGAAGCTGCGCCGCTTCCGGCCGTTCGTGAACAGCGACACGCCCGATCCCAGCATCGTCTTCATCCGCGAGCGCGATCAGCATCGCCCGGCGCTGTGGGCCGAAAAGGCCGATCGCCTGCAGGGCGCGTTGTGATGCTGGCGGCGGCGCGCGAAGCAGAATCTGCGACCGTGAGCGTGCGCTGGGCGGATCTGTGCGCGCTCGATGACATCGTGCCGGACACCGGCGTGGCGGCGCTGGTCGGTGACAAGCAGATAGCTCTGATTCGCGTCGGCCACGGCGCCGAGGTGTACGCGCTGTCCAACTTCGATCCGTTCAGCAAGGCGTTCGTGATCGCGCGCGGTATCGTGGGCGACAAGGGCGGCGTCCCGAAGGTCACGTCGCCCATCTACAAGCAGGGCTTCGACCTGCGCACCGGCGTGTGTCTTGACGATCCAACCGTCGCGTTGACGACGTATCCGGTGCGGGTGCGCGAGGGCAGGGTGGAAGTGCTGCTTGAGGAATTGCCCCCGGTGGTGAGTCGGCCATGAGCACGGCCGTCGCCATCTCCGCAAGCGGTGCAGCCAGCAGCCGCCGCATCCTGGCGCTGACCACGCTGGCCTTCGGCGTGTGCTTCGCAGCCTGGGTACAGAACGGCGTGCTGGTGACGTTCCTGGTGCAGAAGGGCGTGTTCAGCTTCAGCCGTGGGCAGGTCGGCTGGCTCATCGGCGCTCCCATCCTCACCGGATCCATCTTGCGCATCCCGGTCGGCATCCTTGCGGATCGACATGGCGGCCGGCCGGTCATGGTGGCGGTGATGCTGGCCTCGGCGGTTGGCTGTCTGGCGCTGTCCCTGGCCGATGGCTTCCTGGGATTCGCTGCCGCCTCGCTCGCCTTCGGTCTGGCAGGTACCTCGTTTGCCGTCGGCGTCGCGTACGTCTCGGTCTGGTTCTCGCGCGAGCGTCAGGGCACGGCGCTTGGCGTTTTCGGTGTCGGCAACCTGGGGTCAGCGCTAAGTGCCCTGGGCGCTCCCGCCGTGCTGGCTCTGGCGACTCACGATGGTCGCGATCTGCAGGCGTGGCGGGTGCTGCCGCGCGCGCTGGCGGGCATCCTGGCGCTGGTGGCGCTGGGGTTCTGGCTGGGGACGCAATCGCGCAAGCCGGCGGTGGCGAAGAACCTGCGCGAGCGCCTCGCGGTGCTGGGCGACCTACGGGTATGGCGTTTCGGCCTGTACTACGTGCTGCTGTTCGGTGGCTTCGTCGCCCTGTCGCAATGGCTTGTCCCCTATGCCCTCAACGTACCCCGCGTGAGTCTGGCGGCGGCGGGCGGCCTGGCGGCGATGTTCGCGATCCCGGGTGGGCTGATGCGTGCGCTTGGCGGCTGGCTGTCGGATCGCTACGGCGCGCGAGCGACGATGTATGCCGTGCTGCTGGCCTGCGCCGCGGGTTTCGCCCTGCTGGGGGTGTGGCCGTCGCCGAGTTTTGCGGTGTTCGCCGCGGCCGTGCTGTTCATCGGTGGAGCGATGGGCGTGGGTATGGGCGCTGTGTTCAAGCACATCGCGGACTATTTCCCTGGCGATGTCGGCGCCGTCGGCGGCGTGGTCGGTGTCATGGGTGGCCTGGGCGGCTTCTTCTGCCCGGTCGTCTTCGGTGGTCTGCTCAGCGCCACCGGCAGCTGGCGCAGCTGCTGGATGGTGCTTTTGGTGCTGACAGCGGCGTCGCTGGCCTGGATGCACGTCACGGTGCGCGGCCTCGTGCGCCGGCGCGCTGCTGACCTGAACGTTGGCGACAGAGCGCTCGGGACATGAGCAGCACCGGCGTTCCTGACTCGGTCTCGTCGGCCATTCGCAGCCCGCTGCTGGCGCTTCTGCCCGCCGGGCAGGCGCAGCGTCCGTCGCTGGTGGAGACGCTGTTGCGGCAGCAGCAGGACCTCACGTCTCTGACTGCCGCGGATCGGTTTTCTCACGCCCATGACCAGCTCGAGGCGGCCACCGTGCCGGCGCAGGCGAAGTACTACCGCGATCTGATCCCGCTTGAGCGACCGAAGCCCGGCCAGCAGTACGCCTTCGAGGTGGATCTGGATGCGTGCACCGGCTGCAAGGCCTGCGTGGCGGCGTGCCACAGCCTGAACGGTCTGGAGGAAGCGGAGGTGTGGCGCACGGTGGGCCTGCTTCACGGCGGAACGCCCGAGGCCCCGACTCAGCAAACCGTCACCACGTCCTGCCACCACTGTGTGGATCCGGCGTGCATGCGCGGCTGCCCGGTGCAGGCGTACGAGAAGGACGCGGTCACGGGCATCGTCAAGCACCTCGATGATCAGTGCATCGGCTGCCAGTACTGCGTCCTGATGTGCCCGTACGACGTGCCCAAATACAGCAAGGCGAAGGGCATCGTTCGCAAGTGCGACATGTGCAGCGACAGGCTTGCGCAGGATGAGGCGCCGGCGTGTGTGCAGGGCTGTCCCAACCAGGCCATCCGAATTGCCGTCATCGATCAGAGCCAGGCCATAGAGGCCAGCCAGGCCGGCATGTTCCTGCCCGGGGCACCGGCGCCGGATCACACGTTGCCAACGACGATGTACAAGAGCGCGCGGCCGGTGCCACACAACATGTTGCCGGCTGACTTCTACAGCACCAGTCCCGAGCACGGCCATCCGCCGCTGGTGCTGATGCTGGTGCTCACCCAGGTTGCGGTCGGAGCGATGGCGACCGGGTGGTTTGCGCGCCACGTGCTCGGCGGTGACGCACCCGCGGGCGCTGCTGCGCTGCCTGGCACCGGCCTTGGCCATGCGGTGTTCACGCTGGTGATGGCGTTGTCGGCACTGGCGGCGGCCACATTCCACCTCGGGCGGCCGCTGTTCGCGTGGCGAGCGCTGCTGGGACTGCGCACCTCCTGGATGAGCCGCGAGATCCTGGCGTTTGGTCTGTTTGCCAAGGTCGGCGTGCTGTACGCGCTGTCGCTGGCGGCGGATTCGCTGCCGCAGTTCCCGGGCAAGGCGATGCTGGTGGCCCTTGGGCCGGTGTGGGAGGCCGGGGCCGCGGCGATAGGTATCGGCGGGGTGCTCTGTTCCGCGATGATCTACGTCGCCACCAGACGCGCGCACTGGAGCGCCGCGCCCAGCATCTTCAAGTTCTTCGGTACCACAGTCATGTGCGGAGCCGCTGCCGTCGCCTGGTTGGCGGTGCTGGGGCCTGCCGACGGTGGCGCCGGTCGCACAAGTCTTCGTGGCCTGCTTGTCGTCGTGCTGATAGCGGCCGTCTCCAAGCTTGGCTTCGAGGTTGCGGTGCTGCGCCACTTGCGCGAGCGGCAGCACACCGTGTGGAAGCGGGTGGCTCTGCTCATGGTCCGCGACCTGCACAACCTGACGCTGGCGCGTTTTCTGCTCGGCATCCTGGGCGGGGTCCTGTTGCCGGCGGCCTTGCTTGCCAGTCTTGGGCCCGGGGTCACTATCGCCGGCGGGACCATCGTTGCAGTGACCGCCATGTTCTTGTTCCTGGTGGCAGGCGAGCTGCTCGAGCGCCACCTGTTCTTCAAGGCGGCACCGGCCTCGCGCATGCCAGGAGGCCTGTCCTGATGGCCGGTGCCACGCTTTTGCGACGGGCCGGACAGTTGCTGCGGCAAAAAGACGGTCCGCTCACCCGGGATCTGCTGCGGCACCCAGGGCGCTTCGGCCTCGGCCAGGTGCCGGTGCGGTTGTCGCCCGATCAGACCACGACCATGGTGTGCGGCTTCTGTTCAACCGGTTGCGGCCTGCAGGTGCACCTGCGCGATGGCCAGGCGGTGAACCTGTCACCGACCACGGAATACCCGGTCAACCTGGGCATGGCGTGCCCGAAAGGTTGGGAGGCGCTGGCGCCGCTGCGGGCACCGGACCGCGCCACGGTGCCGCTTCTGCGCAATGCGCGCGGTCGCATGGAACCTTCAACCTGGGAGGCGGCGATGGCTTTGATGGTGACGCGCTTCAAGGCGATCGCCGACAAGCACGGCCCGGCCTCGCTGGCGTTCCTCAGTACCGGCCAGATCGTGACCGAGGAGATGGCGTTTCTGGGCGCGCTCGCCAAGTTCGGCATGGGCATGGTCCACGGCGACGGCAACACGCGGCAGTGCATGGCGACGTCGGTGGTCGCGTACAAGCAGGCCTTCGGCTTCGATGCGCCTCCGTACACGTACGCCGACTTCGAGGAGTCGGACGTTCTGGTGTTCATCGGCGCCAACCCGTGTATCGCGCATCCGATCCTGTGGGAGCGCGTGTGCCGCAACCGGCACAAGCCGGCCATCGTGGTGGTGGATCCGCGCAAGACCGAGACTGCCATGGCGGCGACCCATCACTACGCGCTCCGGCCGAAGTCGGATCTGGCGTTGCTGTATGGCCTTGCCAAGGTGCTGCTTGACGAAGGCTGGATCGATACCGACTACATCGCGGCCCACACAACCGGCTTCGACGCCTTCGCCGCCCACGTGGCGGCCTTCGATCTGCCCCGCGTGGCCGCCGACACCGGCCTGCCGGCGGAACGTATTCGCGAGCTGGCCGCGCTGATCCACGGCGGCAAGCGGGTCTCGTTCTGGTGGACCATGGGGGTCAACCAGAGCCACGAGGGGGTCCGGGTCGCGCAGGCGATCATCGATCTGGCGCTATGCACCGGCAACATGGGACGCCCGGGCACCGGCGCCAACTCGATCACCGGCCAGTGCAACGCCATGGGGTCGCGCCTGTTTTCGAACACGACCAATTTGCTGGGCGGTCACGACTTCGCCAACGCCGAGCATCGCGCGAAGGTCGCCGGCGTGCTGGGCATCGACGAAGCGCGCATTCCCACCCAGGCCAGTCTGGCCTACGACCAGATCCTGGAACAGATCCTGAAGGGCAAGATCCGTGGTCTATGGATCGTGGCGACCAACCCGGCGCATTCGTGGATCAACCAGAAGTTCGCGCACGACGTCCTGTCACGGCTGGATTTCCTGGTGGTGCAGGACATGTACACCACCACCGAGACCGCCGCGATGGCTCACCTGATGCTGCCGGCCGCCGGCTGGGGCGAAAAAGACGGCACGTTCATCAATTCAGAACGTCGCATCGGGCGGGTCAAGAAGGTGGCGCGCGCGCCCGGGCAGGCGCTGGCCGACTTCCACATCTTCCGCCTGGTCGCCGAGGCATGGGGCGTGGGCGACATGTTCCGTGATTGGTCGAGCCCCGAGGCGGTGTTCCAGATCTGCAAGCGCCTGTCGCGCGGGCAGCCGTGCGACATCACCGGCATCACCGACTACGAGATGCTCGACCGCGAGGGCGGCGTGCAATGGCCGCTGCCCGAGCCTGCGGCTGGCACAGCGCCGGCACCGCCGCCGGAAAGACAGCGGCGCCTGTTCGAGGACGGTCGCTTCTTTCACCCCGACGGTCGGGCGCGCTTCATCGTCGATGATCCGCGCCCTCCGCTGGAGCTGCCGTCAAAGGACTACCCACTGGTCTTGCTCAGCGGCCGCGGCAGTTCGAGCCAGTGGCACACCGAGACCCGCACCAGGAAGTCGGCGGTGCTGCGGCGCCTGTCACCGAGCGAGATCTACGTCGAGGTGTCGCCGCCTGATGCGCGCGCCCTGGGCCTGTTGCCCAGCGAATGGGTCACGGTGGTGTCGCGCCGGGCTTCGATCAAGGCGCGCGCTTTCATCACCAACACCGTGCAACCCGGCCAGGTGTTCATCCCCATGCATTTCGCCACCATGAACCACCTGACTTTCCCAGCTTTCGATCCGCACTCGCGCCAGCCGTCGTACAAGCACTGCGCGGTCAGGATCGAACGCGCGGTGGTGTGAGCGCCGCTAGCGCTTCTCGCGCCCTTGTCAGAGGTCAATCTGCGCGCCGACCTCGATGACCTGCGTGTATGGGATCTGAAAGTGGCGGTCGGCGTTCACGGCGTTCCTCGACAGAAATCCGAAGCAGCGCTCGAGGAACACATTCATCTGCCCGCCGGGATTCCCGAGAATTCGCTCGCGTGACAGGTAGTACGTGGCCTCATCGAGGTCGATGGCGAGCAGGCGCCGCGCCACCGCCAACCGCAACGCTGCCGGGACGTCCGGGTGTTCCATGTAGCCGAAGTGCTCGCGGACGCGCCAGAAGCCCTGCGCGATCTCCTCGACCTCGATACGTTCTGACTGCTCGACGTACGGCTCGTCGCGCGTCACGACCGTCAGCAAGACGACGGTTTGCGCCAGCGCCCTGGTCCTGTCCACGTGATGAACCAGCATATGCGGCACGCCTTGAGAGGCCGACGCCATGAACACCGCGGCTCCCGGCGTCCGCACGACGATGCGCTTGCTGATCACGGCCCACGCGTCTTCAAAGGAGGGGTACTTCGCCGAGTACACGCTGGCAACAATGCGTCTGCCGACACGCCACACGAGCATGACGAATACGATGACCGCCGCCATCGCCAGGGAAACCCAGCCGCCGTTCTCGATCTTTTGAAGGGATGCGATGACGAACGGCAGGTCGATCGAGAGGAACAGCAGAAGCAGCGGCACGGCCTGCCACACCGGCCAGCGCCGCGTCGTCACGAGCACGATGAAGTAGACAACCGACGTGATCGTCATCGTGAGGGTCACCGCGAGGCCATAGGCCACCGCCAGCTTCGACGAGTGCTGGAAGACCAGGACCAGAAGGATGCACGCGATCGCCAGCGCCAGGTTCACTTCGGAGATGTAGATCTGCCCCTTCTCGTCCTTCGATGTGTGCTTGATCGTCACTCGCGGAAAGAAGCCGAGCTGCATCGCCTGTTTCGTGAGCGAGAAGGCGCCCGTGATGAGGGCCTGGGACGCGATGATCGTGGCCAGGCTCGACAGCACGACGAGGGCTATGGTCATGGGCCCCTTGGGCACCATGTAGAAGAACGGGTTCGCGATGGCGTGCGGCTCGCGGAGTAGGAGAGCGCCCTGCCCGAAGTAGCAGATGATGAGCGCCGGCATCACGAGGAACAGCCAGCCTCTTCGAATGGGCGACAGACCGAAGTGGCCCATGTCGGCGTAAAGCGCCTCGCCGCCGGTGACCGCCAGAACGACGGCGCCGAGGATGGCGATCCCGCGCAGGCCGTGGTGCTGGAAGTACGACACCGCGTGGGATGGCGACAGCGCCTCGAGGACGCTCGGTTGCTGGATGATCTGGGCCACGCCCAGCACGGCGAGCGTCACGAACCAGACCAGCATGACGGGTCCGAACAGCTGCCCCAGCAGGTGCGTGCCACGCCGCTGGATGAGGAACAGCCCCGCCAGAACAGCGACCGTGAGCGGGACTACCGCGGGCTCGAGGGCGGGCGCCGCGACCAGCAGGCCCTCGGCCGCCGAGAGCACCGAGATGGCGGGCGTGATCGCACCGTCGCCGTACAGGAAGGCCGCGCCGAAAACGACGAGCAGGCCCGTCATGGTGACAGCCGAGTTCCGCGACGATCGGAGGCGCTCCGGCAGGACAGCGAATAGCGCGAAGATGCCGCCTTCGCCCCGGTTGTTCGCAAGCATGATGAACGCGAGGTACTTGACGGTCACGACCATCGTCAGCGACCAGAAGACAAGGCTCAGCACGTCGAGCACGTCGCCCGGCGTCGGCGGCTGCCCGGTCTGACGGGTGATCGCCGTCATGCACTCTCGCAGGGTGTAAAGCGGGCTCGTGCCGATGTCCCCGAACACCACGCCGAGCGCGCCGATGACGAGCGGCCAGAGGCGCCGGTCGCCCCTAACGTCGGTCGTGGATGCTGTCACGGCTCACTCTCATGGATCACGCGCGCAGCGTACACCCGGCCTCTCGGATTCACACTAGCTAACTATACAGTTGGCAAAGCTAAACGTATAGTACGGTGGCATGGTTGCGAGGCCGTTCTGGCTGCAGCGGATCGAAGAGGTGTGGGAACAGGTGCCCATCGCCTGGCTGTGTGGCGTCCGGCGATGCGGCAAGACCACGCTGGCGGAGAGCCTGGGCGACAAGCGCATCCACTACATCAACTGCGATCTACCCTCGGTCGAGGACATGGTCCGCGATCCGCAGGTTTTCTTCCGCTCGTGCGGCAGGCCGGTGGTGGTCTTCGACGAGATTCATCAGCTTCGTGATCCTGCGCGCGTGCTGAAGATCGGCGCCGATGGCTTTCCGAAACTGAAGATTCTCGCCACCGGTTCCTCCACCCTGGCGGCGAGCAGGAAGTTCCGCGACACGTTGACTGGCCGCAAGCGCTTGGTCCATCTGACGCCGGTGTTGTGGGATGAACTGTCGACTTTCGGTGTGACGCTGCCGCAGCGTTTGTTCCACGGCGGACTACCGCTCGCCATGCTGGCCGAGTCGAAGAAGCCTGCGCCCTACCGCGAGTGGATGGATTCGTTCTTCGCCCGCGACATCCAGCGGCTATTCGGCTTCCGTGACATGAACCGCTGGAATGCCCTGTTTGAATATCTGCTGCGCCAGAGCGGCGGACAGTTCGAGGTCACCAAGACCGCGGCGGCGCTTGGCATCACGCGGCCAACCGTGGAAAGTCATGTGCGGGCGCTCGAAATCACTCACGCGGTCACTCTGGTCAGGCCCTTCCACGGCGCTGGCCAGCACGAACTGGTCAAGCAGCCCAAGGTGTATGCCTTCGACACCGGCTTCGTGAGCTTCGCGCGCGGCTGGGATCCGCTTCGGCATGAAGACCTTGGCATCCTGTGGGAGCACCTGGTGCTCGAGCACCTGCAGGCGTATTTCCCGGACCAGCCGATGCGCTACTGGCGAGACAAGAGCGGCCACGAGGTGGATTTCGTTGTCACGCGCAAGCGCGATGAAGTGGATGCCATCGAGTGCAAATGGGATGCGCGCTCGTTCGACAGTTCCGCGCTACAGGTCTTCCGGGGTTTCTATCCCAAGGGACGCAACTATCTGGTCAGTCCCTCGGGTGCACCGGGATATGTGAAGCGTGTCGGCGGCCACGACGTGCGAGTCTGCACGCCGTCGGAATTGCACACGTAGCTGCGCGTGCGCCGGCACCCGTCAGAGAGCGAAGGGCTGCGCGAAACCGATCGCGAATCCGGGATGGACAGCGCCAGATGGCGGTACGGCGCTACCGGTGGGTAACGTGGTCATTACCGACCTTACCTGCCGCTGTCTTGGCTGGGCTCGTCGCGGCCACGAAACGGCGTCATCGCCTTGGCACACTTCGTGGAGGTCGCCTGTCGCGAATGGACGAGGCAGTCTGAAACCAAAGGAGACCCCATGGACACGGAAACAACGACGACCGAGACGGTGAAGGAGTTCAATGCCCTATTGCGGGGCGAGATCTCGGCTGTGGAGACCTACGATCAGGCAATTGACAAGGTGGAGGCCGATGGCGCCCTGTCGGCAGAGCTGGAACGCTGCCGCATGGCCCATCAGTATCGCGTGATTCGTCTAAGTGATGCCATCAGGCTACGTGGTGGAGATCCTGCCACTAGCTCCGGGGCATGGGGCGCGTTTGCCAAGCTGTTCGAGGGCGGAGCGGCTTTACTGGGACGGGCTTCCGCCATCGCGGTGCTTGAGCGGGTTGAGGACCACGGCCTCAAGGAGTATCGAGAGCGTCTGGGGAAGCTGGATCCGTCGGGGCGCTCACTTGTGGTCGAGGATCTGCTTCCGGGGCAGTCGGGCACCCAAGGCGTCGTGAGGCGCCTGGGGCAACAGGCGGCGGCGTAAGAGGAATCGCCGAACAGGATGACGATGGAGATGCCCCGACTCGCACGCCCGTGGGTCGCGCCGCTCGCGCGGATCGGCTACGCCACCAAGGGCGTCGTCCATTTTTTGGTCGGTAGCCTCGCAGTCCTGGCCGCGCTCGGCCGGGGCGGCAATGTGTCAGGCAACGAGGGAGCTATCCGGACCATCGGCGAGCAGCCGTTCGGCAAGGTCTTGCTCATCGCCGCCGCCATCGGGCTGGCTGCTCATGCGGTATGGCGGCTCCTCCAGGCTACCTTGAACCTGGAGCGGGAGGGCGGAGCCAAAGGCGCGTTCAAGCGCATCGGATACGTCTTCAGCGTCCTGGCCCACGGCGCCCTGGCCGGCTTGGCGGTCCAGCTGGCCGCGGGGCAGGGTGGGGGCGGGCGCGGTGCCAAGGGCCTTGTCGCCCAGGTTCTGAGCGCGCCGCTCGGCGAGATGCTGGTAGGCGTGGTCGGAGCGGTGCTGGTCGGCTACGGGATCTTCCAGCTCTACGCCGCGGCGACCGGGCGACTCCCGGAGCGGCTCGAGGGCAATCGCGGTCCGCAGGTCTGGGGCGTCCGCATCGGACGCCTCGGCCTGGCCGCTCGCGGAATCGTGTTCGGGATCATCGGGTACCACCTGATGAAGGCGGCGATCGATTCCCGTCCCGGTGAGATCAAGGACATGGGCGCGGTTCTGCGCGAAATCGCGTCCCAGCCCCAAGGGCACTTGATGCTCGTTGGGGTCGCGGCCGGCCTGGCGGCCTATGGACTCTACATGCTGGTGTGCGCCCGGTATGCGCGGATCGCCGACGGCTGAAGGCTATCGCCCAGTTCCGAACGCCCACGGGCCGACTGGCAGCAACGCTTCCGGATCGACGGTCGCGCCGCAAGCGAGGAGCTTGGCCGCGACCTGCTCGCGGTCCGGCCCGGCCTTGTCGGCGGTACGAAGCAGCAGTAGCTCGATGATGGCCGCTTCGTAGTCGAGTCCGTAGCGCACGGCGATCTTGTGTCCGCGTCGCCAGGTACGGGTTGCGGCGGATCTGTGGCTTGCGCGCCACGCGTATACGCCCTGGTAGAGATCCCGCACGGCGCCCGCGGCGGGGAAGACGCGCGCGCAGCGGCTCAGCTGATCCAGGCTCGCGTGCACCCTGCGCTCGAGCACGGCCCGATCCGCGCCATGGGCGTCTGCCCAAAGCGCGACGAAGGTCTCGGCGGTCCAACCGTAGGGCAGGATGTTGTAGGTCGCCAGCGGCGTCCCGGAGGTGATTGCCTCGGCGGCGGCCTCGGCGTCGGCGCGCGCTTCGGCAAGTCGGCCCATGCGCAGATGCAGGACCGAACGCGTGGCGAGCGAGCGGATCTCCTCCAGGCGACCGAAGCCACGCTCATCGAGCAGGCGGCGTCCGGCGCTCTCGGCTGCGCGGGCTTCGTCAAGACGGCCCATGCGGACGTAGACGGTGGCGAGGCCCAGATGTCCGCCGTGTTCGGTGTGGGGACTACCGCGCACCGCCGACGCCAACGATGCGCGGTAGTCGTTCTCGGCCTGGGCCAGGTGGCCGCGCAGCAAATGAACCGTCGCACGTGCCGCCAGCCCCTCTTCCAGGCGGTGTGAAAAGCCGATGGTGCGCGCGGTCTCGATCACGCGCTGGCAGTGGGTGATGGCGTCCTCCCAGCGCGCGACGCCGACGTCGTGAACAGCAAGCAAGAGGTGCACGAAACTCGTGACCGCCGCGTCGGCGGTCCCGGACAGGGCGTCCATCGCGAGCCTGCCATAAAGCCGCGCCGTGCGGGGCAGCGGCACGAACGAGGCCGCCACCTGCGCACCGCCGTAAGCAATGGCTCGGGTGGCGCGCGATGGTGATCGCTCAGCCAGGTTCAGTAGCCGCAGCACCGCAAGCAACAGCTCGTCGAGGCGATTGGCCACGTAGTACGACACGTAGCCGAGCGACCGGTAGAGTTGGGCCGCCTCTTCGGCTGTCCGCGATGCCTCGGTCTCCTTGATCACAGTTCGCGCGCCGCGGATGCGGGTCGCGATCTGGCGCAGGATTTCCCACGCCAGCGCTGCCGCCATCGCCAGGCGCCCGGTCGGCAGCGGCACCCCTAGCAAGGCGGCCGCCTCGCACAGGTGCAGGTAGCTATCGCGCGATCGGCCGAGGCCCATGCAGGCGTCGCCAAGTTCGCGCTTCCAACGTGCGTGCTGCTCGGCCGCCGTGGCGCCGGCCGGGGCGGGGGACAGTGCCAGGGCGCGCTCGAAGTGGTCGATGGCCTCGCTCAAGGCGAAGCTGCGGCGGGCGGTGACGCCGGCGCGCTCGAGATACGTGACCGCCCGGTCGACATCCCCGGCCTCGGCGAAGTGGTGTCCCAGACGCGCATCACTGCGCGCCCAAGCGCCCGCCGGCAACGCCTCGACGGTCTCGGCCGCGGCTCGGTGCAGCGTGCGCCAACGTTCCTTTGGCGCCAGCCGGGCGGCCGCCTCGCGTAGATGGTCGTGCACGAAACGCAGACGCCCGGGTGTTGTGTCCTCGAGAATCTGCTCGCGCTCCAGCACACGCAGGGCCGCACCCACGGCGGTGTCGGCGTCCCCGTCGGGCTCTAACGCCGCCCGTGCCGCCACCGCCAGCAGCAGATCGCCCTCCATCTCGCGGCCCAGCACCGCCGCCACTTCCAGGATCTTGCGCGGTAACGGCTCCAGGCGTCCCAGGCGTCGCGCCATCAGGCCTTCCAGATCCGAGGGCAGGGGTGCTGCCAGCGCCGTCCCCACCGCAGCATCGATGCGCCAGTGACCGTGCTGGTCCCGCCGCAGATGGCCTTCGGTCAGGGCGGCGCGCAGGTACTCGGTGACGAAGAAGGGGTGACCCGCCGACAGTTCGGCTACCCTGGCCAACAACTCGGCCGGCGGCGGGTGCGTGGCCAGCATGTCGCCCACCAAGCTGGCGACGGCGGGCGCGGCCAGCGGCGCCAGATCGATCCGGACGGCGTCGGGCCGCGACGACAGGCGCTCCAGTTCTCCCGGCCCGGCTGCCCCGCGGGTGGTCGCCAGCACCAGCAGAGAACGGCTGGCGAAGAACGACTCGGGAAGCGAGCGCAGGAACGCCACAGAAAGCTCGTCGGCGAAGTGCAGATCCTCGACGATCAGCAAAAGCGTCCGTTCCTCGGCGAGCGCCGCCAGCGTGTCCGCCATCGCTTCGAGTAACCGTCGCCTCGCTGCTTCGGGCGGCAACTCGGGCGGCTCGGTACCGTCGTCGCCGGGCAGGTTGCGCAACGACGGCTCGCACACGGCCAGCACCCCGGCGCGACCGCCGAGCAGACGCGCGTACACCTCGGGGCCACCCTCGCTGCAGCGATCGGCCACCGCCTGCAGCAGACGGCTGAAGGGATGCAGGGTGCGATCACGTTGCCGGGCAGCGTCGCTGCCCACGCCGAGCGCGACGCCCTCGCCGGCGACCACGCGCATGCCGCGCATCATCGCCCTGCGAGCTATCTGATCGGCCACGCTCGACTTGCCGATGCCCGCCTCGCCTACCAGCAGCGCCAGGCGGCCGCGCTTGAGGGCCGCGTCGTCGAGCAGGCGCTCGATGCGGGCGACGACGTCTTCGCGACCGGCTAGCCTTGGGCGATAGAGGTAAGGACGCGGTTGGGCCGATAGAGCCTGGGGCCAGTCGGCGCCGCCGAGCGTGGCGAGCACGGTGGCGACGTCGGTGGCGTGACCGATGCGATGGACCGGATCCTTCTCCAGCATCTTCGCGACCAACTCGTCGAGAGCTGGTGGCACGTCCATCACCCGTTCCGATAGACGCGGTGGCGCTGCGTGCAGGTGATAACCCAGCACTTCGTTCACGGCGTTGCCGAGGAACGGCGGTTGGCCCGCCACCGCTTCGAACAGCATGCAACCGAGCGCATATAGATCAGCACGCGCATCAAGCCGCGCGCCCCGGATCTGCTCCGGTGACATGTACAGCGCCGTGCCCGCCAGGGGCGGTCGCGCTTCGAGCTGCTCCTTGCCACCAGCGCCGCCCCAGCGCTCGGCCAAGCCGAAGTCCACGACCACTGGCGATCCGTCGGCGCGCACCAGGACGTTGCCCGGCTTGAGATCGCCGTGCACGATGCCCTGGCCGTGGATGAGGCCCAGCGGCGTGCACAGCTGCCGGAACAACGTCAGGATCGAGGTCAAATCCGTTGGCCGGTGCGGCCGCAGCGCCACGCTCAGACGCCGCGGCGCGGGCAGCCCTGGTGGCACCTCGACCGGCCCGGTCGGCGTCGGCAGCGTGGTCGCCGAAAGCTGGGCCCGGTTGTGTGGCAGCCAGTCGCCGAGCGGCTGGCCATCGACGATCTCCATCGCATACCAGGGCCGGCCCGCGTCGACCCCGTCATCGAGGATGCGCACGATGCCCGGGTGGGCGAGCCGCCGGAGAGCGTCGACCTCGCGGCGAAGGCTGCCCAGGTGCGCCTCCCGCACGCGCTTGGGAGTCTTGAGCGCGACCACCGCGCCGGAGTCCTGGTGACGGGCTCGGTACACGGTTGCCACGCCACCGCCGCCCAGCTCGCCAAGTAGCTGGTAGGGGCCCATGGTGGGCGTTTTGGCCGCCGCGTCCTGCATGAGATCGGCCGAGCGTAGGCGCGGCTCGCCACTCTACATCGGGATCCAGCGCGCCCGATGGGGAGGTGCCAGCTGATTCGCAAAACGACGGCACCGTCGACTACCACCTGGCCCGTAGCGCGGCCCCGCCGCCAAGGTCCCCGCCGTCGGTGACGGGTTGGTCGTCGAGGTGACCTCGACCGATGCCGGGGCTGCCCTCGCGTGAGGCCGGCGGACCGTCTCGCGCCGCCCGCGCCATCGCGCCCCTTCTTCGCCGGCCCGAAGTTCTTCAGCGATTTTCGCCAGGGTTTCCAGCTCAGGAGGTTGCCGGGCCGACGATTGACGAAGCTTGGACGGTGAGCGTAGTGTGCCGCTCCGCCATGACTAACCTCAAACCAATGCAGATCGGCATCATCGGATGCGGATCCATATCTGACGCCTATTTCACCGCCTGCGGGCGCTTCCCATTCATCAAGGTGGCGGCTGCTGCCGACATCGACCCTGGCCGCGCCAAGACCAAGGCAGCCGAACATGGCGTGGCCAAGGCTTGCACTGTTGATGAGCTGCTGGCCGACAAGACCATTGAATTGGTGGTCAATTTGACCATCCCCAAGGCCCACGCACCGGTTGCCCTCAAGGCCCTAGACGCTGGCAAACATGTATTTGGCGAAAAGCCCTTTGCGCTGAACCGTGCCGAAGGTGAGGCAATGGTCGCCAAGGCCAAAGCCAAGGGTCTGCGGCTTGGGTGCGCCCCCGACACAGTGCTGGGCTGCGGGGTGCAGACCGCCCGCAAATACATCGACGATGGCGTTATCGGGAGAGTCATTGGTGGAGCGGCGTCCATGATTTGTGGCGGGCATGAGTCCTGGCATCCTTCCCCCGAATTTTATTACGAGGTCGGCGGCGGCCCGATGTTCGACATGGGCCCCTATTACCTGCACGCGCTGATCACTCTGCTGGGGCCGGTCCAGCGCGTTTGTGGGGCTGCGGCCACGACGTTTCCGACCCGCACCATCACAAGCCAGCCCAAACACGGCAAGGTGGTGACGGTCGAAATCCCCACGCACATCGTATCGGTGTTGCAGTTCGCCTCTGGCGCGGTGATAAGCCTCACCGTCAGCTTTGACGTCAAGGGCGGTCACAATATGCCCAACATCGAACTGTACGGTACCGAAGGTTCGATGCAGGTGCCTGATCCGAACACGACCGGGGGCCCGGTGCGCGTGGCCCGCCGCGGGATTCACGATTTTGCTGAATACGAACGCACGCATCCATACCGCGAAGGTTCGCGGGGCGTCGGCGTTGCGGACATGGCCCAGGCGATTCGCACCGGCCGACCGCACCGGGCCAACGACGCGGTGGCGATGCATGCCTTGGACATCATGCAGGCAGTGCATGATGCCTCGAACTCGGGCACTTACGTGACCCTGTCCAGCTCCTGCGAACGCCCGGCAGTGATGCGGTCCGATCTGCCTGATTGGACCCTCGACGGCTAGTGGGATCAGGGTGCGTGACACTCATCAATAGGTAGCGCTGCCGCCGGCCAGGATCGCGGCGACGATCGCGGCGACCAGGCGCTTCATGACGAACGGGCTCTCGGTCTGGATGTCGATGGCGGCGCCGCGGTCACCCAGCGCCTCGACCACGATCGGCCCGATGGCGGCGACCTTGGTCCTGGCGAGGCCGGCGCGCAGGCGGGCCTCGAGCTTGCGCGATTCGGCGACGTTCCACAGCCGGTCGACCTGGGACGCGCTGGTGAACGCGAGCACGTCGATGGTCCCGGCTTCCATGCGCGCGAGCAGGTCGACGATTCGGTCTTCGTCGCCCGCGGGCGCGTAGATGTAGGGCGCGACAGTCGTCACAGTTGCGCCCGCGCCGCGCAGGAAGTTCACCAGCGGATCGTTGGGCGAAGTCCCGTAGAGCTGCAGCCCGACGCGGCGGCCGGCGAGGTTCTCGCGGGCCAGTGTGTCCATGATGCCGGCCGAGGTCGGCGTGGCGGCCGCGATGTCGGTCGACAGGTTGATCTCGTGCAGTGCGCGTGCGGGCTTGGGACCGCGGGTGATCTTGCGGCAGCTTGCGATGGCTGTAATCGCCTGGGCGCGCACACCGATCTTGTCGGCACGGTCGATAAGACGTCGCAGACCCTCGCCCGTGAGCAGGATGAGATCGTCAAAGCCGCCCGCGCACAGATGGCGAAGCCAGTTGTCGACCGGCGCGGGATCGGGAGCGTCGAGGATGGCAACCAGAGGGCAGCGCACCGTGGTCGCTCCCTCCGCTTCCAGAATGCCCGCCATGCGATCCAGCTCGCGTGTTTCGGGCAACGCGACCGTGCGGCCGGCAAGGGGCAGGGCGGGGGTGGGGGCTGGTGGGTTGGGCATCGGTGGGGGTGGCGGCGATGGGGGCAGGTCTACCGTTACCGCGGTTGCTGCTGGCTCATGCAGTGGAGGGTACCCAGGCCCCATATCAAGTCGCCGGCGTGGATGCCAACGACCGGGCGGTCCGCGAACAGCTCGGCCAGGATGCCGAGCGCGACGCGATCGTTCGGGTCATTGAAGGTGGGCACCAGCACCGCGGCGTTGCAGATGTAGAAGTTGGCGTAGCTCGCGGGCAGACGCGTGCCTTCGAACACGACCGGGGCCGGCATGGGCAGCAAGATCACCTCGGGTTTCTTGCCGTCGGCCAGGCGCGCGCTCTGCAGACGCTCGCGGTTGTCGTGGAGCGCGCGGAAATTGGCGTCGCGGCGGTTGCGCTCGGCGCACAAGACGATGGTGCGCGGATTCACGAAGCGCGCCAGATCGTCGACGTGGCCGTGGGTGTCGTCGCCAGCGATGCCGCGACCGAGCCAGATGGTGTGCGCGGCGCCCAGGTGCTGGCGAAACACGGTTTCATAGTCGGCGCGGCCGAACCCCGGGTTGCGCACCTGCACCTTTTCATCAAGCAGGCATTCCTCGGTCGTGAGGATGCTGCCGGCACCGTTGACGTCGATGCTGCCACCTTCGAGTACGACGTCACGGATCTTTCCCGCCGCCAGCGCCCGCACGTCGAAAGCCGGCACTCCCAGGGCCTGCGCCGCGCGCATCGGGATCTGATCGTCGCGACGGTGGTCCGCGTACTTCGCCCAGCCCGTGAAGCGGAAACGAGCGATCGCGACACCCGCTTTTGCGCCCCGGACGAACATGGGCCCATAGTCGCGGGTCCATACCCGGTTGGTCGCGAAACGGTGGTAGCGCACGCGCGCCGCATCCACGCCGACCCGCGCCAGTAGCTTGCGCGCGCCCTGCTCGGCGGCGGCGTGGTTGACCAGCAGTTCGACACGCTCGCCGGCGGTCACCTTCTTAATGATGTCGGCGTACACCCATGGGATGGGGGCGAAGCGTCCGGGCCAGTCACTCTGGTTGTGTGGCCACGCCAGCCAGGTGGCCGCGTGCGGCGCCCACTCGGCGGGCATCACCGAGGCTCCGGCGGCGGCTTTCAATCGAGTAACCGCCGGTCGAGGCCGCCGTAGGCGTCGATGCGGCGGTCGCGCAGGAACGGCCAATTGCGGCGCACTTCCTCGATGCGGTGCAGATCGATCTCGCCCACCAGCGTCTCTTCCTTGTCGATCGACGCTTCGGCCACCACGATGCCGAACGGATCGCACAGGAAGCTTGTGCCCCAGAACTCAAGGCCAGCGCCGCCGGGCGGGCCTGGCTCGTGGCCGATGCGGTTGACTGCCGCGACGTACACGCCATTCGCGATGGCGTGGCTGCGCTGGATGGTTCGCCAGGCGTCGCGCTGATCTTTGCCGTACTGGGCCTTCTCGGCCGGGTGCCAGCCGATCGCCGTCGGGTAGAACAGGACCGTAGCGCCGTGCAGCGCCGTCAGCCGCGCGCCCTCGGGGTACCACTGGTCCCAGCAGATGAGCGTACCGATGCGGCCGGCCCGGGTGTCGAACGCGCGAAAGCCCAGATCGCCGGGCGTGAAGTAGAACTTCTCGTAGAACGACGGATCGTCGGGGATGTGCATCTTGCGGTACAGGCCCACCAGATCGCCAGTGGCGTCGATGATGGCGGCGCTGTTGTGGTACAGGCCGGCCGCGCGCCTCTCGAACACCGGCACCACCACGGCGACGCCGGTCTTCTTCGCCACCGCCGCGAAGGCCTCCGTGCTGGGACCGGGCACCGACTCGGCCAGATCGAACTGCGCGTGATCCTCGCGCTGGCAGAAGTACGTTGATCGGTAGAGCTCGGGCAGGCACACCACCTCGGCGCCCGCGGCCGCCGCCTCGGCGACCTTGGCGACCGCCTTGCGTGTGTTCTCGGCCGGATCGGCCGACATGGCCATCTGGACGAGACCGACCTTGAAACGCGGCTTGGCTAGCGTGGCGGGCATGCGGAAGGGGGCGTTCTACTTCAGCTTCGGCGAGATGTTCACATGGCCCTTGGGCAACTCCGCAAGCGCGCTCTTGAAGGCCTTGATCTTGAACGTGTCCTGTTCCTTGGCCGCCTTCTCGTCGGTGGTCTTGTGCATGCCAAGTGCCTGGAAGGTCAGCGACGCGTGCGCGGCGATATCCTCTTGCAATGAGGTGAACCGCGCGTCGAACTCGGGCCGCGTGATGGTGATGGTCAGCACCGGCAGTTCGTTGTGCACGCCGATGTACGTCACCTCTTTCAGATTGCCGACCTTGTGAAACAGGCTGGTGGTGAACTCGATCCAATAGGTCAGGGCGGATGCCAGCTTCAGATTCGGGACGTACTCGTCCTTGCCCATGTCCAGGTACGGGTAGGTGACCTCGACCGCCTGCCGAGCGGCATCCAGCTTGTAGGTCGGCTTGTGGGTGAATTTGTCGTCAAAGCGCGGCGCCACTTTCTTGTCGGACAGGTGGCAGGGATCGTTCAGATCCTCCTCGACCGCGCGGCCGAGGCTGGCGTTGAAGGCGTTCTGTACCTGCTCAGGGAAGTCGTACGTGACCTTGTTGTCGCACTTGGGCGCAATGTCGGACTGGGTGCGCCAGATCTTGGCCAGCATCTTGGCATCGCCCCCGGCCTTGGCGTCACCCTCGCTGGCGTAGACCTCGCCCACGAAGTCGATGGGCTCGAACGCAGTACGCTTCATGGCGTGCCGGTAAAGCGTGTGCAGCACCGGGTACACAGCGTCGCGCTTGATCGGCGCCGCCAGCCCCACACGCAGCTTCACTTTCTGGCCGTCGGACGGGCCGACGATGTCGTCGGCCACGACGGTGAAAGCCGCCACCCCGGCTGGAATCTTGACCTGCTCGCAGCACGGTTTCGGCGCGGCGGTCTTGTCGTCGGCAGGGCAGGCGGCCGTGGCGGCGAGCAGGGCCGCGGCTGCGGGCAAGAATCCAAATCTGGAGACTCTTGTGTTCATGGGGCGCCCTCCCTCAGTGTGACGGTGTGTGGGCCTTGCTTCTAGCAAGCCAGCTCCGCCCAGAAAAGCCGATTCAAAAGAACCAAGGCAAGGACTATATTCGCAAGGCTCAGCTCCGGTGATCGGCCGCGTCGCTGGGACACCACACATGAACATCGAGGTACGAACCGCACTCGCCGCCTTGCAGTCCGATCCGCAAAACAAGGAGGCGATCACCACCCTGGCCCAGATCCACCCCGGCAACGGCGCCGGCGTGGACGCCGCGACCTTGACCCGCGCACTGGCCGACGCTCGTCGTTTTCACCTCAAACGCGGCGACATCGGGCTGTGCATCGAGCTCATAGATATCGAACTGGGCTGGACACCGGACGGGCCGCGCCGCGCCGATCTGCTGGGCGACAAGGCCCGCCTCATGTACGAGGAAATGTTGCGCCCGGGGGAGGCGCGCACGCTGCTCAAGCAAGCACTCATGTCCGCGCCCAACCACGCCAGCGCGGAGGACATGCTGCGCTACCTCGATGACGAGGAAGCGGCCTGGGAGAAGACCGCCGAGGACAAGCTGGAGGCTGCGACCAAGGTGGAAGGCGCGGCGGCAGCGCCGTATTTCGCGACCGCGGGTGAGCTGCTCGTCAGGTACCGACCCGATTCCGACGAGGGCGAGAACTGGCTGCGCAAGGCTCTGTCGGTGCGGGCTGACGAGCCGAGGGCCATGCGCTTGCTGGCAAACTTGCTGTCGGCTCGCGAGGCCTGGCCAGAGCTGTGCAAGCTCTATGAGGGCGCGCTGCGCTCGGGCACCAAGAAGGGCATCGCCGAGCTGCCCTACCTGGTGCCCCTGGCCGCGATCTGGTGGAAGAAGCTCGACAAGCGCGATCAGGCCGAGCTGGCCTTCCGCCGCGTGCGCAAGCACGACCCGGCGCATCCCGTCGCGCTCGACTTCTACCGCCAGTACCACACCACGCGGAACGAGATCCCGCAGTACCTCGCGGTGCTCGGTCAGGCGCAGAAGACCGCCGAGGACGTCGACGTCAAGATCCGCCTGGGCATCGAGATAGCCGAACTGGCCGAGGGCCAACCCAAGTCGCTGGAGAAGGCCATCGACACCTGGAAGGGCCTCTTGCGCCTGCAAGCCGGGCTTCCGGAAGCGGTGGCGGCGTTGCGCCGGCTCTACACCAAGACCGAGAAGTGGAACGCGCTGCTGGAGCTTCTGAAGGAGGACGTCGAGGCGCTGCCGGAGACTGCAGTCGATGAAAAGGTCGCCCGCTACGTCGAGATGCTGCCCATCTACCGTGACCGGCTCAAGCTGGACGTGATGGTGACCAACACCTTCAGCGCAATCCTGGCGCTCAAGCCCGACCATCCCGAGGCACTGGCGGCAGTGGGCGAGCGCTACGAATCGCAGGGGCGCTGGGCCGATCTGGTCCAGGTGTACACGCGCCAGGCCGACGCCATGTCCGATCCTGCGAAGCGAGTCGCGATCTACCAGCGTGTGGCCACGATCTGGATCGAGAAGTTCAACAAGCACGCCAACGCAATCGCGATGCTGGAGAAGGTTCTCGAGGTCTTGCCTGGCGACAAGGCCACGTGCGACCGTCTGCGCGAGATCCACACACGCAATCGTGCGTGGAAGCAGTTGCTTGACCTCAATCGCAGGGAGTTGCCGCACCTGCCGGTGGCCGAGCGGCGCGCATCGCTGGTCGAATCAGCGCGGCTGGCGGCCGACAAGCTCAACGATGCGCGGTCGGCCATAGCACTGTGGAACGAGGCGGTCGCGCTCGACCAGCGGGACGGCGAGGCGCTGGGGGCGCTGGCCGGCCTGTACGAGAAGGAGGGGCGGTGGGCGGCGCTGTGCGAGATCCTGGCGCGACTGGCCTTGGTTGCCGGCGAGCACACCGCCGCGGGCGCGGCCTTTCTGGAAAAGCGTGGCGGGCTTCTCAGCGACAAGCTGGGCGCTGCCGATGCGGCGGTTGCGGCGCTGCAACAGGTGCTGGTGGTGCTACCGGACAACGCACGTGCGATGCGCACGCTGCGCGACATCTTGATGGCGAAGGGTGACTACGGTGCGCTCGAAGCGCTGTACGCGGCCCGCGGCGCCTATGCCGAGTTGTGTGACGTGCTCACGTCCTTCGCCGAGCGCACTGACGAGTCTTCCGCGCGTGTGCGGCACTACCAGCGCGTGGCGGAGATCGCAGCCGGCAGGCTGCACGATCCCGACCGTGCCCTCAAAGCCTACGAGGGCATCCTGGCGGCCGAGCCCGGCAACCGGGCGGCGGCGCAACCCCTGTTGGCCCTCTACCGCGATGGCGAGAAATGGAACCGGCTGCTGGCCACGATCGAGCAACTGCTGGACCCCGCGCCGGCTGGCACGGCCCCGCTGCGCGACGACGAGCGTTCCGTGCTGCTGGCGGAGGCTCGCCGGGTCAGCGAGGAACGTCTGGGCTCGAAGTCGCTGGCCTTCCAGTGGTGTGCGCGCGCATACCAGATCCAGCCCGCCGACGACCAGGTGGCGGCGGAACTCGAACGCCTGGCCGCGCAGGCCGACGCCTGGGCCGACCTGTTCGCGCTGTACGCGAAGCGCCTGGCCGCCAGCCCCACCCCCGACGAGCGCCTGCGGCTCCTGCGACGCTCGCTGGAGATCGCCACCAAACACACCCGGAAGCCCGACGAGGCGCTGCGCCTGGCGAACGAGTTGCTTGATGCCGCCCCCGGAGATGCCGCCGCGCAGGCCGCGCTTGAGCAGATCTACTCGGACTCCGAGCGCTGGCGCGATCTCGCCGAGTTGCTACGCAAGCGCCACCAACAGGCCAAGGATCCCAAGACGCAGGCCGAGGCGTTGTTTCGAATCGCGTGGCTCGAGGAGGACAAGCTGGGTGATCGGGCCGCAGCGGCGCGAACCCTGCGCGCCCTGGCCGACACAGAAAAGGATAGTGATCGTGCGCTGTCGGCGCTGGCGCGTGTGCTGGAAGCCTCGGGCGACACCAAAGGTTTGGGCGAGACGCTGCGACGGCAGATCGATCTGGGTTTCGACGACGAGAACGCCGCGCTGCTGCTCAAGGTCGCGCGGATCGAGGAAAAGGATCTGGGCAAGCCTGCGGCCGCGCTGGATGCGTACCTGCAGGTGCTCGAGGTCGACCCCATCTCGGCGGACGCGGTGGCAGGGCTCGAGCGCCTGCTCGAGGCTGCTGCGGTGCCACGGGCCAAGCTCGGCGCCGTGTGTGCGCGGCTGGCTCCCTACTACGAGTTGAAGGAGGACTACGCCAGGTGGGCCCGGACTCTGGAGGCCTTGGTCGAGGTCGTCGATGCCGACGCAGAGCGCGCCCGGAATCTCGAACTTCTGGCCGACATGTACGGGGGCCCGCTGGCGGACGCTGGCAAGGCTTTCCGGGCGGCGCTACGGATGCTCGAGATCCAGCCGGGGCACGAGGCCAATCGCGAGCGCCTGGTGCAGATGGCTCAGGCGGGCGAACCGGCGTTGGCGGACGAGTTGCTGGCGGCCCTGCGCCGGGTGCTGCAGAACTCCGAGGACGCGTCCCTGCGGTGCGATCTGTGGCTGTGCGTGGCTCTGATCGAGGAGGCCCGGCCCGGCCATGCCGACGACGCGGTCAAGGCCTACCAGGAGGTCTTCGGGCTGGACCCACTGCACCAGGGCGCCTTCAAGGCGCTGACCCGCATCTTCCGTGACGGCGAGCGCTGGCGGGACCTGCGCGCGTTGTTCGAGTTCCGGCAGGGGCAAAGCCGCGACATCCGGGAACGGGTTTCGCTGCTCAACCAGTTGGTCGAGATCGACGAGACGTTGATCGACGATCGCGCCCACGCCATCGGGGTCTACCAGCGGCTGGTTCAGATCGATCCCTTGCAGGACCGGCACTACCGGGCGCTCGCCCGCCATCACGAGGCGGCGGAGAGCTGGTCTGACCTGGCCGAGGTCCTGGCCGAGCTGGCCGGACTGGTTCCGCCCGCCGAGGCGGTCGACGTCAAGTTGCGGCGGGCGCAGGTGCTGTTCTCTCGGCTGGGGAGAACCGCCGAAGCTCTCGCGGTCGCGGAGGAGATTGCGGCAGCCGTGCCCCGGCACGAGGGTGCACGGCGGCTGCTGGAGGAGGGGCTTGCGTTGCCGGCCGAGCGACAGCGAGTGGCCGTCGCGCTTGAGCCACTGTACGAGGCTGCGGCTGAATGGGCGAAGCTGGTCGAGGTTCTCGAGATTCGCCGGGCCGCGATGCCGGCCGCGGCGGGCGTGGACATCTTGGCCCGCATCGCCGGGATCCAGGAGACTCGCCTGCAAGAGCGCAGCGTCGCCCTGGCGACCTGGAAACGGGTGTTGGAGGACGAGGCTACGTCGCCGACATCGTCTGCATCGACCCGCGCGTTGCACGAGGTCGAGCGCCTCGCGTTGGCGTTCGAGCGCTACGGTGAGCTGATCGCGCTGTACGACGATCTGGCGCGCAAGCGTGACGCCGCCGATGTGGCGGGCCGCGCCGATCTGCTGGGGCGCGCCGCGAAGCTGCACCTGACCCGTCTGGGCGACAAGGCCGCGGCCATCAAGACCTGGCGCCAGGTTCTTGCCCTCGATCCGGCCAACATCGACACCGCGCGCCCGGCTGCGGCCGCCCTGGAAGCCCTGTGCGGCGAAGTCGGGGACTTTCGCGGCCTGGTCGAGGTGCTACGGGCTCGGGTCGACTGGACATCGGATCCGGGCGAGCGCGCCAGCATCCTTCTGCGCATCGCTGACATCGTCGAGAAATCCCTGGCCGATCCTGGCGCAGCGGCCGGAACCTACCGCGCTCTGCTTGACGCCGATCCTGACAACGTGACGGCACTCGACAACCTGGAGCGCCTGTACGAGACGCTGGGGCAGCATCGCGATCGGCTGGACTTGCTGCGCCGGCGGCTCGAATTGGCGGGCGACCGGACCACCCGGGAGCGGCTGCGTTTCAAGATGGCGGTGATAGCCGAACGCGACCTTGGCGATCGCGATGAGGCGGTGTCGAGCATTCTCGCAGTGCTCGACGAGGCGGCCGACAACCGCACCGCGCTCGAAGCCCTGGCGCGGCTTTACGAACGGCAGAACGCGCACACGCAGCACCTCGAGATTCTCGAGCGGCAGCTTCAGCTTACCGACGGCAAGGACGCGCGGATCGAGTTGCTGCGCAAGGCAGCTGCCCTGCTGGCCGGGCCGCTTGGCCAGCCGCGCGACGCGATTGACCGCTGGCGCGAGATCCTGGCGCTGTCGCCCGGTGATGCCGCGACCATGGCGCAGCTGCAGCAGTTCATGGCCGAGAGTGACACGGCTTTGCGCTTCGTGGCGGCCCAGGTGCTGGAGCCGATCTACGAGAAGGCCGCCGACTGGGGCCGTCTAGCCCAGGTGATGGTGTTGTTCATCGAAGCCGACGAGGACCCCCGCGATCGCATGCGGCACCGGTTGCGCTTGGCCGAGCTGCGTGCCGCCAAGCTTGACGACAAGGTCGGCGCCCTGTCGGCCTATGCGGCCGCGATTCGTGACGGACTCGCCGAGTCCAATCTGGCAACCCTGCTGGACGCCTGCGAGCGCCTGGCGGCCGAGCTTGGCCCTGACAAGCAGCGCGACGTGATGAACCTGTACCAGACAGTGGAGCCGGACGTGTTGTCCGAGGACGTGCGCGCCCGCATGCAACGCTTCGTGGCGTCGCATGCGCTGTCGTTCGGCGAAGTACCGCTGGCGGCGGAGTTCTTTCGCAAGGTGCTTGATCGCACGCCGGATGATCCGGGCGTCTTGACGGCGCTCGAGGGTATCTACCGACAGCTCGACGACGCACCTGCGCTGTTCGAAATCGTGAGCCGCCGCGCCGATCTGGCCGCCGGGGACGTGGCTGCCGAGTTGTCGTTGCGTTCGCAGATGGGCGCCCTGTGCGCGCGTCTCGGCAAGACCGAAGAGGCGGTGGCGGCCTGGGATCGGGTGTTCACTTTGCGGCCCGCCGACGCCGAGGCGTTCGGGGCCCTCTACCGCATCTATACAGATGATGCGCGTCCGGCCGACCTGGCGTCACTGCTCGAGCGCCGTCTCGAAGCCCGCCCGCCGGACGCGGTCGCGCTGCGGTTTCAACTGGCCCAGATCGAAGTCAAGGACATGGGCTATCGCAGCAAGGCCCTCGGCCGTCTGCGCGCGGTCCTGAAGGACGACCCCGATCACGCCGGTGCGACGGCGATGCTGGAAGAAATGCTGGGCGACGTCGATGCCCGCCTCGAAGTAGCCGATCTGCTTGAGCCCATCTACGTCCGCGGCAACGCCTGGCTCAAGCTGGTGTCGCTCGATGAGATCCGCCTCGCCGAGACCGCCGAGCCGGCTCGGCGCATCACCATCATCCAGCGCATCGCGCGCGTGTTCGAGGAGCAGATCGAAGATTGGGAGGGCGCGTTCCGCTGGTATGGCCGTCTGTTCCGCGAGCTGCCGGCCGATCGGGGCGTTCGCGATCAGCTGTTGCGCCTGGCCGGCAAGCTCGATCGCTGGCGCGAGCTGACGGTCCTGCTGGGTGAGTACCTGGACGACGAGGCTGGCAACAGCGACGACGTGCTCGACATCGTGCGGTTGGCGGCACAGCTTGCCGACCAGCGGCTCAACGATCCAGAGCTTGCGCGCAAGCACTACCGACGCTTGATCGAGGCGGCGCCCGGCGATCTGAAAGTTTCGGTTGCCTTCGAGGGCGCCCTCGAGCGCTGGCAGGCTTTCGAGGAGCTGCGCGATCTCCTGGAAGAACAAGCCGGGCAGGTGTCCCAGCAGCGTGACCGCGTCGCTTGCCTGCACCGCAGCGCCAAGCTCTCAGAGGAAAAGCTCGCCGACCGGGACAAGGCGATCACCACCTTGCGAGCGATTCTCGACATGGACGCGGCCGATGCGGCAGCGTCGGCGGCGCTCGAGCGTCTGTTGCGGGTTGAGGGCCGCTGGGCCGATGTGCGCGAGCATTTGCTGGCGCGCCTCGAGCGCGAACGAACGCCGGCGGCGCAGGATGGCCTTGCGTTCAGGCTGGCCGAGGTCGACGAGCAGCACCTGGAGAACGCGGAGGCCGCTGTCGATCGCTACGGCGAGATCCTGGCGCGGACTCCCACGCACGACGGAGCCCTCACGGCGCTCGAACGCTTGCTGAGTGACAAATCTCTCCGGGCGCGCGTCGCCGAGTTGCTCGACCCGCACTACCGGCGCGCGCACGCCTGGAAGAAGCTGGCCGACATCATGGAGGTGCTGCTCGAATCCACGGACGAAGCGGCGCGGCGCTCCGTGCTGCTTGGCGAGATAGCCGACATCGAGGTGCGACTGGGCCGGCCGGAGCGAGCCCTGGAGGCGCGCGGCCGGGCCTGGCTTGAGGACGTCACTTCGAGCGACACGCTGGCCATGCTCGAGGCGGAGGCGGCCGACCCCAAGCTGATTCCAAGGCTGTGCCAGCTGCTGGAGGACGGCGCCGCCAAGGCCGACGATCCCGATCTGCGCGGCTCCCTCTACTCGATGGTGGCGCGGCTGCTGGAGACCCGCCTGGGCGCGCCTGGCCGTGCCATCGAGTCGTGGCGAAAAGCGTTGGCCGCGCGCTCCGATGACGAGGAGGCGTTCGTCGCGCTTGAGCGCTTGCTCGCGGGCGCGTCTCGCGCGGAGGAACTGGCCGAGATCCTGGAGAAGCACGCCGAGATCGCGCGTGATCCTGGCCAGCGAAAGATGTTGGCGACGCGCATCGCCGCTCTGTACGAGGAAGTCATCAAGGATCGGGACAAGGCGGTGGTCGCCTGGCGAGGTGTGCTGGAACTGGACGACGCCGACGAGGAGGCGCTCGACGCGCTGGCGCGCCTGTACGAGGCAGGCGAGTCCTGGCGCGACCTCGGCGAGGTCTACCAGCGGCGCATCGAGATCACGAAGGACGCGGACAGACTGCGAGCTTTGCGCCTGCAGACCGCGCGCTTGCTCGATGGCCAGCTGAGCGAGGCTGGCGAGGCGGTGAGCCAGCTGCGGGCGGTCCTGGATACCGCTCCTGCTGACCCTGAGGCGCTGGCGCTGCTCGACGAGATTCACACCCGCGAAGCCCAGCCCAACGAGCTGCTCGACATCCTGGATCGACGGGTGGCCGCGACCGCAGCCGCCACAGAGCGCGACGCTTTGGCCCTGCGTGCGGCCAAGCTGGTCGAGATTGAACTGGGCGACGTCAGCGGCGCGGTGGAGCGGTATCGACAGATCCTCGCCCGCACCCCGACGCACCCGCAGGCGCGCCAGTCTCTGTGGGCGGTGGCGCGTGGCGATGACGACCGTGCGTTGGCGGTCGCGGCGCTGGAACCCTTGTTGCGCACCGAGCGGGCCTGGGGCGAGTTGGTCGAGATCCTGGAACTGCGCCTCGCGGCCGAGGACGCGGCCGGTCTCCGGCTGGAGCTGCTGGCGGAGATCGCGACCATCGAAGAGAACATGCGTCGAGACGGGTCCCGCGCGTTCGACGCCTGGGCGCGTGCCTTCAAGCAGGAGCCGACTGAAGCGCCGGTCCGGGACGCGCTCGAACGGTTGACCAAAATCTCTGGGGACTTCGTTCGCCTGGCGAAGCTCTATGAGGAGAGCTTGCCGGACATCGCCGATTCCGACGCCGCCCGAGCCCTGGCCTGGCGTCTGACCGAGATCCACGAGCAGAACCTGGCTGACCTTCCGCGCGCGGTTGAACTCTTGCGCGGCCTTGCCGACACGGCGGGCCCGGACCTGCGGGTGCTCAGCCGCCTGGAAGAACTGCTGCGCAAGCTCGACCAGCACCAGGATCGCGAGGACGTCCTGGCGAAGCTGGCGGAGATCGCGCCCGATCCGCAGGCGCAGGCCGAGTACCTGGCCTTGGTGGGCGACTTGCGCCTGACCAAGCTGGACGACGCGCGCGGCGCCGTGGAGGCGTTTCGGGGAGCGCTCGAGCGCGTCCCGACGCACCCCGGGGCGCTGGCGGCGCTGCGTGGACTGCTGCCGCGCCTCGAAGTGCTGGTCGACGTGCTCACGGTGCTGGAACCGTTGGCCGAGGGGCGTGGCGATTTCATCGAGCTCGGGACCTTGTACGAGGCCCGCCTGGCTGTGGAAGACGACGGCCTCGAACGTGCAGGATGGCTGCGTCGGGTGGCCGAGATCTACGAGACCCGACTGCGCGACGCCGCGCGTGCCGTGGATGCTTTGGGTCGGGCGCTGGCCGAGGATCCGATGTCGACCGCGACCATCGATGACATCGAGCGCGTCGCTCGGGCCGCCGGGCTGACGGCGGACGCGGCACAGAAGATCGAGCTGGTTGCCGCCGGCGTCGACGACAGCGCCTTCACCGAGCTCGCCCTGCGCGCAGCCCGCCTGCACGAGGAGACCGCCGTGCGCAGTGGCGCGGGGGATCCGGCTGCGGAGCGGCTTTACCAAGTCATCCTGGAAAAGGACGCCGAGAACGCCGCTGCGCTGGAGGCGCTGGAGGCTCTTCACCGTCGGCGCGGCAACATTGCGGGCCTCATCAGCGTGCTGACACGCCGAGGCGCGCAGGAGATGGACCCCGGGCGTCGGCTCACCTTCTATGGCGAAGCGGCGGGCCTGCACGAGAAAGCCGGGGATTTGCGCGCCGCCATAGCCGCCTGGCAAGCCGTGCGAGACGCCGAGGAAGGCAACGCACACGCCCTGGACGAGCTGGCCCGCCTGCTGGAACGCGAGGGCGAGACCGCAGAACTGGTCAAGGTGTTCGACGAACGCGCGCGCTTCGCCGAGGAAAATCCGGATCGCGCGGCGTTCTACTTCAAGGCTGGTGAGCTGCGCGCGGGGGCGCTGGGCGATGTCGAGGGCGCCGCGCAAGCTTTCCGCGACGTGCTTGATGTCGAGCCCATGCATGCCGGTGCGCTGAACGCGCTGGCCCGGGTGGAGGAGGAACGCGGCGATTTCGCCGCCCTCGAGGAGGTGCTGCAACGCCGGCTTTCGGGGGCTGGGCCCGGCGAGCGCCCGGAGGTGCTCTTGCGGCTCGCGCGCAACGCCAGCGAGAAGCTCAAGGACGCCGATCGAGCACTCGGGTACCTGCATGAAGTGCTCGAAATTCTTCCCGGCAACGAGGACGCCTTCGGTCGCGTCGAGCGCTTGCTCATCGAGAACGAACGCTGGCACGAGCTGGTGGAGGCCTACGAGCGACGGGCCGATGTCGTCGCCGGTGACGATCTGAACGCCGAGCGCGCGTTCCGACTCAAGGCGGCCGAGGTCTGGGCCGTGCGGCTCGGCAACACCGACGCCGCTGCCGAGACCGTGCAGAAGATCCTGTCCCGCGATCCCACGCACGTTGGCGCCCTGCTGGTGCTGGCCGGCCTGATGGAGCACGAGGAGCGCTGGGCTGAAGCCACGGAAGCGCTCGACAAGGCCGCGGCCAGCGCCCAGACCGGCACCGATCTCGCCGAGGCCCAGTTCCGCAAGGGCCGCGCTCTGGCGGCACAGGGTGTGGCCGAGGACGCGGTGCAAGCCTGCTACTTCGCCGCGCTCGACGCCAACACCGGCCATATCGATGCCATCCAGGCGCTCGAGGCCCTGTCGCGCAAGGCGCAGAACCTCGGGCAACTGGTGCAACTGCTCGAAATGCGCGAGCGCCTGCTCAAGGACGACGGCGAGCGGCGCCAGTTGCTCATCGAGATCTCGGCCCTGTACCGTGGACCGCTGGGCACCCCGGCGGCTGCGCTGGATGCGCAGAGCAGGCTGGCTCAGATGGCACCGGCAGACTTGCAGATCCAGGAGGACTACGCCCGGGTCTTGCTGGCCGCGGGGCAGGGCGCGCAAGCCGAGAAAATTCTGACCACGCTCGTCGATCAGCATACCCGGGCCAAACGTCCCAAGGCGGTGGCGGGGTTGCAGCAGCTGCTAGGCGGTCTGGCTGAATCGCGCGGCGATGGCAAGGCAGCGGCCGAGCGCTACCAGGCGGCGTACCAGCTCGATCCGGCGCACGCAGGCACTTTGGCGGCCCTCGGCCGCCTGGCCCTGGCGGACAAGGACATCGAGAAGGCGCGCAAGGTGTATCGCTCGCTGCTGTTGCAGTCCTTCGACGAGAAAGCGGCCGGCATCAGCAAGGCGCAGGTCTATCTGACGCTCGGCAAGCTGCACGTGCAGGCCAACGAGGTGCCCAAGGCGCGCAACATGTTCGAGCGCGGGCTTGAGATCGAGCCGAAGAACGCCGAACTCAAGGCGGCGCTGGCGGCGCTGCCGAAATGACCGCGCTCGCGGCCAGCTCGGCCGGCGAGAAGTCATAGCGGGCGCGGCAGAATTCGCAGGTGATCGACACCGGCTCGGCGGCAGCCGCCAGGTCGGCCAGGTCGCGCGGGCCGAGCAAGGCCAGGGTGCCGCTGGCGCGCTCACGTGAGCAGCCGCAGTGAAAGGCGACGGGGCGTCGATCGAGGATCTGGAAGTCGCCGACGCTGCTCGCCAGCAGGCTGCGAGCAAGGCTGGCCGCGTCCGGTAGCGCCCCGGCGAGGGGAGCTTTGGCGCGCAAGGCGCTCAGCAACGCTCCGGAGCGCAGGGCAGCCTTGATCTGGGGAACGAAGGCCGCGCCCGCGTCGCTGGGTAGCGCCTGCACCAGGATGCCTGCGGACACGGCGACATCTAGGTCGGCGCCCAGCAGCGTCTCGCACGCCAACGCACTCGGGATCTGTTCGCTTTCCTCCAGGTAGCGCTCGACGTCGGTGTCGATCTCGCCGTCGGCGAGGGCGACCCGTCCGGAAAATGGCCTCGGCAGGCCGAGGTCGCGGATCACCGACACGAAGCCGTGATTGCCAATGAGTCTGCGCACCGTCAGGCGCAGGTCGGGCAGGGCGGGGCCGGTGGCCGCCGGATTTCTTACGTACGCCCGCACGCGACCCGAGGCGGCCGCGTCGACCGTGATCGCGCCCAGCGGCCCGTCGCCCAGGATCTGCAGCGTGACCCGCTCGTCATCCTTGGTCAGTGTCGCAAGCAAGAGCCCGGCGGTCAGCGCGCGGCCCATGGCCACGGCGGCGGCACCGACGGCGCCGTGGCGTCGTGCCGCCTCGCGCGCCGCGCCGGTGGTGACAACGAATATCACCCGCACATTCGTGCTCGTCATCAACGCCCGCAGGATCTCGTCGGAGCCCAAGCTGGCAGTGTCCGTCACTCTGGCCCCACAAGTCGCGGCACTGGCTCCGGCGTGGCGTCGAGGACCTCACGCACCTTGCGCCACAGGGCTTCCGCGGTGAGCGGCTTCTCGATGAAGCCAGTTCCGGGCTCAAGCACGCCGTGCTGGATGATGGCGGCGTCGGCGTAGCCCGACATGTACAGGACACGCAGGTCCTGCCGCACGGTCCTCAGGCGCTTGGACAGCTGTTGCCCCGACAGGCGCGGCATCACGATGTCGGTGAGCAGCAGATCGATCTTGCCCGGGTGTTGCTCGGCCATCAAGAGTGCCTCGCCGCCGTTGCTTGCATCCAGCACCATATAGCCGTGCCGCCGCAGCACACGCGCGACGAAAGTACGCACCGAGGCCTCGTCCTCGACCAGCAGGATGGTCTCGGCGCCACCCACCGCGGGATACGTCCCCGTGGCAGCCTTGGCCAGGACCGGCTGGTCGGCGCTCGCCGGCAGGTACACGCGGAAGGTGCTGCCCTTGCCCGGGGCGCTGTCGACGAAAATATGCCCACCGCTCTGCTTGACCACGCCGAAAACCGTAGCAAGCCCAAGCCCGGTGCCCTGGCCGGTCTCCTTGGTGGTGAAGAAGGGCTCGAATATGTGTTCCTGAACGATCGGGCTCATGCCCAGGCCGGTATCGCCGACCGTGATCAGCGCGTACGGGCCGGGTGTGACTTCCGGCTGGGCGCCGGCGGCACCAGCTTGCACCGTGACGTTGGCCGCCTCCAGCGTCAGACGCCCGCCGCGCGGCATGGCGTCGCGGGCGTTGACCACCAGATTCATCACCACTTGCTCGAACTGGCTCGGATCCGCCTTGGCCCGTACCGACTGATCGTCGACCCGGATGACGAGTTCGACGTCCTCGCCGATCACACGCCTGAGCATGCGTTCCATGTCGCGCAGGTAGGAGCCCACGTCGAGCGCCTGCGGCTGCAGCACCTGCCGACGCCCGAAGGCGAGCAGTTGCCGGGTAAGCATCGTGGCGCGCTCGACCGCGCGCAGGATCTCCTGGACGTCGTCGCGCATGGGATCGCGCGCCGGCAGGTCCGCTTCGATGATGCTGCCAAACCCGTGAATGGCGGACAGGATGTTGTTGAAGTCGTGCGCGATGCCGCCGGCCAGGCGACCGATGGCTTCCATCTTCTGCGACTGGCGCACGCGTAGCTCCAGCTCCTTGCGATCCGAGATGTCGCGGCAGATGCTGACCACGGCGCGCAGGCCGGGATCGTCGAGGTGGTTCACGCGCACGATCTCGACGAAATGTTCGGTCCCCGATGGATGCGGGACGCGGAATTCAGCCCGCAACGGTATGCGCGGCGTATCGAGACACTTTTGCCACAACTCGCTCGAGCGCTCGCGATCCTCGGCGTGCACGAATTCGAACACGTTGCGGCCCACCATCTCATCGGCGGAGTGGCCGAACACCGCGGTACTGGAATTGGTGACGTAAAGCAGAGTGCCGCGCGCGGTGCACAGCTGGATGCAGTCTTCGCTGTTCTCGACCAGGGCGCGGAAACGCTGCTCGCTCTGTCGCAGGGCTTCCTCGGTGGCCTGCTTGTCGGTGATGTCGTGCTGGTTGACCACCAGGGCGGCCACATCGACGTCGCCCAGCAGGTTGGTGCCGGTGGCCTCCATCCAGCGCCAGGCACCACCGGCATGGCGCACGCGGAAGCGTGCGGTTTGGGAGCTGCCGGTCACTGCCAAGGTGTCGATGAACAGGCGGTCGATCTCTGGCTGGTCCTCTTCGCGCGCGAACTCGCCCAGACGGTGGCCGGTCCAATCGACTGGGGAATAACCCAGGATGTGCGTCAGCGAGGGTGCGGCCCAGACGATTTCACCGGTAGGACGGTGCAGGGTGATGACGTCGGTGCC
>JANPCZ010000070.1:0-6071 GCA_031431215.1 Myxococcales bacterium | reverse complement strand
TGCTGCAGAACACGACGGTGCTGATCGGCAGCGAACTGGGAATGCCAGTCGGTCACCACCTAGACCAGCTCACGTTCCTGGTCGTGGGAGGCAAGGGCCGCTTCAAGGCCGGCACGCACGAGCTGAAGGGCCGCAGCGACGTTGACCTGTACAACACCGTGCTACGCGCGATGGGCGTGCCAACCTCGTTCGGTAACATGGCGAAGTTCGCCGGCTACCTTCCGATCACGACCGCTGCTTTGTAGTACGAACCAGGCCCTCGAACCCAGCTCTGTCCCAATTCGCAACTCATAAAGAACGAACGCTTGGTCAAACGGTTTACCACAACCTCAGCACACAAAGGCCTTTACACCCAAGGCGTCTGTGCTACTTTCCCCGCACATGAAGTGGCGAGTGTGCGCCTTGTCGCTATTGGGCCCGCTGGTCGGTCTTCTGGCGATCGGCTCTTCGCTCTGGCCCATCTTGGATCAAGCCACCGTGTCGTGGTCGCTTTCACGGCGTCTAGGGCGGCTCGAACATGCCGAAGTCACCGCGCTCCAGCAAGACGCCGTCCTCGCCTACGCGATGGCTGTCGAGACCCAGCGCCGTGGATCGTTGCTTTCGTCTTGGGAAAGCATAGGCGGCTGCGGAGCGGGCAGCTCAACCGGCGTGGGCGGTATCAAGTGGGTAGGCCGCAGCGTGCGCGGCGGCCTTTTTCAACTCCAGACCCAAGGAAATTACACCCAGTTCAAGAACGGCTTCGCGTACACACTGAACGATCAAATCGGCGTAGATATTGGCGAAAAATGGAACCTCGGGGCCAACATCCCCTATTTGTACAAATACATCAATGATCCTTTCGGTTTGATGTACGACGTCTCGAACCAGGGTATCGGCGACGTCAACCTCATGGCCACGCGCAAGTTCGGCGCCATCAACGCCACCGCGGTGACTTTGTCGCTCGGGCTGCCGACCGGGGTGCACGACGCAAAGTACAAGAGCTTCATCTTGCCGCAAGATCGCCAGCTTGGTGCCGGCAATCCGAGCGGCTTGCTGATTCTCGACCACACCCTAGACAACATCTGGGGACCGGTGGTGCTAGGGGGCGTTCTCAGTTACCCCGGCGGCGAGAATGACTTGAAAGATTACCGCTCGCCCAGCGCTTCGCTTTACGCCTACGCGGGATACCTTCTCGGCCCGTTCGTGCCGGCGCTGGGCGCCTCTGTGACGGGCTTCGCGGCGCACGATCGGGATCGAGCCTTCCCCACCGACCGGCCCCTCGCGACAGCCGCGGTAAGCACGTCGCTCGAATGGTCAAATGATTTCGTTGCGCTGCTTGCTGGATTCTCGTTACCTTTTTCTTTGGACGGCCGTTTGCCTTGGACCGTCGCCCTGGGGTTGTCGATTGCGCCGTTCTAACGAAACTAGAGAGGAGCACCTAACTATGAAACGCACACCCGCGATTCGGCGTTCGCCTTGGGCCTTTGGCCTCGCTGCCCTTCTGGTCGGTCTTGGTGCTTGTGGCGTGGAAAAGCATCCGTTCGAATCAACGCCCGCCATGATGGGCTCGGGCGGTAGTACTGGTGGAACCGGCGTGGCCGCGCCCAGCGCCGGGAAGGGTGGCGCAGTTGGAGGCGGAGGCGCTACCGGGGGTACAAGCGGCCCTTCCATGGGCGGCAACAGCGGCGGTACCGTGGGCGGCAGTGGCGGCACTGGCGGCGCTGGCGGGCGCATCGTCGACGGCGGGTCAGGCGCTGGCGGCCGCGTGGACGGCGGAGCGCAAGTTGCCGACGCCGCCCCACCGTCGGGCATAACCGTCAACATTGGTGGCAAGGCAGTTCCCAAAGAGAAGGCGATCGTCTTCATTCACGTGGGTCACTCGGACATGATGGGCCGCGCGACGAAGCCTCCTGAGCTCGATACGTATTTCCACACCACGCACCCGCAGCTTTGGATGTACAAGACTGGCGGCATGTTCGTCCCCGCCAAAGAGTCTACCGGGGGCAACCCTTCGACCGTCGAAACGGGGCCCGGCATGGCAATCCTCCGCACGGCTCTCACGTATGCGCCCGCCGACGCGCAGATAGTGTCGATCGGAAAAGGTGCAAGCGGCAACGCGAATGCCTGGTGCCTTACCTTTCGAAAAAGCGCTGATTTGTTTTACAAGAGCTTCATGGCCCCAGCGATGGAGCTCAAGGGCAAAGTCACCTTCGGCGGCATCTTCACCATATTCGGCGTAACCGAGTACCACACGGGCCCTGCGGAATGGGCGAAGTTCTCCGACTGCTTGGTCGGCCTGGCCGACGACATCCGCACCGACCTGGGCGAACCCAACATTCCCCTCGTGGTGGGCGGCTGGAACGTTCTTGCCACAGGCATCTACGCTCCCACCAGCGAGGCCGGAAAGATTTGCATCCCGCAAATAGCGTTGGTGCCCAGCAAGACGAAATTCGCCACGGTGATCCCGACCGAAGGCTTTACCATGCAGGACGACCACCATTTGGACAGGGCTGGCCACAAAGCCTGGGCCGAACGTGGCTTCATGCTCATGAAGACGAACGGCCTTCTCCCCTGGGCGCAGTAGCGCGCTGGTAGCCCGGTCGGTTGCCCGGCACCGCCTGGGGGTGCAGAAGCTCGTGGGTATCGACCCAACACTGGTCGTTGACGGCATTCTGGCGTAGATCTCGCCATGCCCGGGTTCGTCACGTACTTCGACCCGCAGCCGGGCGTGGTCGAGCTGCCGGCGCGGCTGGGCAGCCCGTTCGATCCTGGGCCACCGCACCCGATGGCACAACGGGCCGGCGAGCAGATGATGGCTCGATTGCGCAGCGCCCAGCCGATGCCGGCGTCGGCGTTCCAGGAGCGCGGCAAGATGTTCGGTGCACTGGTGGTCGCCGATGGCGACGGCCGCGTGGGATATCTGCGCGCGTTCTCGGGCATGCTTGGCGGCAGCTGGGGCGTGGACGGGTTCGTCGGGCCGCTGTTCGACCAGACCCAGCGCGACGCCTGGTGGCCGCCGGTCGAGGCGGAACTTGTGGCGTTCGACCAGCGGCTTGACGAACTCGCTTCCGGGCCCCAGGCAACGGCGGCGCGCGCGGCGCTCGCCTTGCTTGAAGCCGGCCAGGCCAGCGCTGCCGTCGAGCTGACGGCGCGCCATGGGGCGAACCGCCAGCGTCGCCAGCAACAGCGCGATGACATTGCGCGCGCAGCCCTGTCACCCGAGGCCCGACAGGCCGCGCTGTTTGTCTTGGCGCAAGACAGCCGGGCTGACACGGTTGCGTTTCGCCGGCTGCGCGCCAACCACCAGCAAGAACGCGAACCACTCGCTGCTGCGGCTCGCGCGCTCGACGAACAGCGCGACGTTATCAAGCAGCGCCGGTACACGCGGTCGAGCGAGCTGGTCGAGCAGATGTTCGACGGCTACCAGATCACGAGCGCGCAGGGTGAGGTGCGCCCGCTGCGTGCCCTGTTCGCACCCGCAACACCGCCAGGCGGCTCGGGCGATTGCGCGGCGCCGAAGCTGTTCGCCCATGCCTTGCGTGAGCGCCTGCGCCCGATCGCACTGGCGGAGTTCTGGTGGGGCCCGCCGCCGGTGACCGGCGGGCGCCACAGCGGCGTCTACTACCCATCATGCCGGGGCAAGTGTGGCCCGGTCCTCTCGCACATGCTTGACGGCCTGGCGGTGGACCCCGCGCCGGTCTTTGGTGGCGGCCGTATCGACGCCGACCAGCCGCGCACCGTGTTCGAGGATCGCTGGCTCGTCGTGGTCGACAAACCGACGGGCCTGCTGTCCGTGCCCGGCCGCAGCGTCAACCTGCGCGACTCGGTGCTGGCCCGCCTGCGCGCTCGCTACCCCGAAGCCAGCGGCCCGCTGGTCGTACATCGCCTCGATCTCGATGCGTCGGGCCTCCTGCTCGCCGCCAAGGACAACGAGACCTACGTTGCGCTGCAGCGCCAGTTCCGCGACCGCGACGTCGAGAAGCGCTACATCGCCTGCCTCGACGGCGAGGTCGCCGACGACAGCGGCACCATCGATCTCGCACTGCGCGTCGATCTCGACGATCGCCCGCGCCAGATCCACGATCCGGTGCATGGCAAGGCCGCGGTCACCGACTGGCGCGTGCTCACGCGCGGCGACGGCCGAGTTCGGATCGCGCTTTACCCGCGCACCGGCCGCACGCACCAGTTGCGGGTTCACGCCGCGCACCCGATGGGTCTCGCGGCGCCGATCGTCGGCGACCGTCTTTACGGCCGGCCCGGCGAGCGTCTCATGCTGCATGCCGAAGCCCTGTCCTTCACCCATCCCCACACGGGCAAGCGGGTCGAGATCCGGCGGGACGCGCCGTTCTGACCGCGGCTCTGGTACAGTTCGGCGCCATGAAGAAAGTCTTGCTGGGATTGCTGGCTTTGTTTGTCGTCGTCGTCGCCGGCGCAGGCGCCTTCGTCGCGAGCAAGCCAAGTCTCCGCCCCGCGTCGGCCGAGAAGGTCGAAGCGACGCCCGAGCGGGCAGCACGCGGCAAGTACCTGGCCGAATCGCTCCTGTCGTGCACGCACTGTCACACCAAGCCCAACCCGACCCGATGGGGCAGTCTGGGAGATCCTGACCGGCATGGGGCCGGGGGGCTGTGCTGGAATGCCGAGATGGACTTCCCGGGCACAGTTTGCTCGCCCAACCTGACCCCGGATCCGGAGACCGGCCTCGGGAACTGGACCGATGGTGAAATCATTCGTGCGATCCGCGAAGGTGTCCGGCGTGATGGGACGCCGCTGTTCGCGCTCATGCCGTACACGGAATTCGCCGCGCTTCCCGACGAGGATGTGCGATCAATCGTTGTGTACCTTCGTGGGCTCAAGCCGGTACAAAACGCCGTTCCCGAACGCGATCTGAAACCGCCGCTCAATATCATCGTACGGTTCATGCCCAAGCCGCTTGATGGTCCGGTAGCCCCGGTGTCGACCGCGGATCCGATCGGGTACGGCAAGTACCTGGCCACGGTGGCCAATTGTCGATCGTGCCACAGCCCGGTTGACGAAAAACACAAGCGGCTTCCTGGCAAGGAATTCTCGGGCGGGCAGCAATTCAAGTTCATGGGTCTGAGCGTGCGGAGTGCCAATTTGACACCCCACGAGACCGGCCTTGGCGCCAAGACCAAGGAAAACTTCATCGGTCAGTTTCGCAGCTTCAGTGCGCCCGAGATCTGGGATCTCAAGGTTGAACCAGGCAAGAACACCATCATGCCGTGGTTGACCCTGTCGCGCCTTACCGACGAGGATCTGGGCGCTATCTTCGCGTACCTGAGAAGCCTCGCGCCAATTGCGAACGGCGTGGAGAAATACCCCCACCCGGTGCTGCCGGCGGCGGGAGTGCCCATCGACGCGCGAAAATCGGACTGACGGGTGCGCGAGTGGACGATGTTGCGAAGGCTGGGCCGGTTCTCGACAGGCGCTCGGGTGAATGCGATGTTCGAGGCATGCTGACATCCAGCTTGGGTCGTGGTCTAGGCGCGCTCGCGTGCCTGGTGGTTCTTCATGCCGCAGGCTGCGGTGGCGGTGGCGGCGACGGTACGGCCGACGGAGGCGGAATGGCCGGCTCGGGCGGTGGCGGCTCGGGCGGCAGCGGAGACTCGGGTGGCAGCGGTGGGATGGCGAAGAACAAGTGCCCGGGCCCAATCATCGCGTCGTGGAAGGCGGATGGCGTGCCGTTCGTTGCTTCCAGCGTGGGCTACGGGGCGATTGGCGACGTGTGGCAGTTGGTGATGGTCGAATGCGTGGATGATGCTGTTGACCGCACCGTTCAACTAGTCCGAAGTTCCCCGCGTCGGGAGACGTAAGCCTGGGAAATTCCTCGCGGACGAGGAATTTCCCAGGCTGAGTTATGGCAACAGTTGCACGCCGAGAAAGTCGAGTGCGCGCTGCTGGAACGAAGTTGGCTTGGTGATGATCTCGAAGATTGGTGCGTCGGTCGCCTTGGGATGGATGCGGTTTTTTGCGATGGTGGCGAGATCGCGGAAGAGCGATTTGAAACTGTGGACAGGCTCGTCAGCATCGGTTCGCTTCGTGAGGGCTTTGTCTTCTGCTCGCTCGGATCGACG
>JANPCZ010000069.1:0-8088 GCA_031431215.1 Myxococcales bacterium | reverse complement strand
GGCATCGAGGTCGGCCATTGCGCGCTCCTCCATCATCCGCGCTGCGCTTCCGGGTGGCGGCTCGACCTCGCGCCCGCCCGGCATCGGCCCGGTCGGCACCACCTCGCCGGCCTCGACCCGCAGCTGATCGGCGGCCGGATCATTGGTGATGAACAAGCCCCCGGTATCGGTCTTCTTGAGAACATCTCCGGCGCGCGTCAGCAGGAGGCCGCCGTCGAGGGCACGCAACTCCAGCACCCGGTTGAAAACCGCCGACTGCAGCGCCGACAGGAGGAATCGCCGCCGGCGGTGATCACGTTCGCGCAGAGTCCCGCGCAGCAACGCCAGACCCACGCGCGCGTTGTCCCGCGCGGAGCCGAAGCGCTGCTCGCCATAGCGGTTGGGCAACCCCGCGGCCACCAGCGTACTCATGCGAGCCTCGATGGCAGCCGCTTCGCCGGGCAGCAAATCTTCCACCGAGACCTCGAAGCGGTTGCCGCGCAGATGGCCCGTGCGCAGCTTGTTGCCGTGGCGCCGGGCTTCCAAGATGCGAAGCCCGTCCACCTCGCACGCCAGCGCCAGCTCCGGATCGACGCCGGGCAGGCTCAGCCACTGGCGCGTGGTGGCGTGGCGATCCTTGAGGCCGGCGTAACCCACATCGCGATCAGGAACCTGCAACGCCCGCGCGAGGCGCCGCACCGCCTCGGGCGTCGTCAACCCGCGCTTCTCGATCCACACGAACGTGTGCGATCCCTCGCCACTCGGTGGATAGGCCGGAATCTCTTCGACCAGGAAGGTCTCAGGCCGCGCGCGAAAACAGCTCACAAGGACGGCGGCCGGCCCGCACTGCTGTTGCCCTTGGCAAGAAACCGGAGGTACAGCCGGGCGAACTTGTTGGCCGGCTCAAGCTCAAGCACTGCCTTCCATTCGCGATCCGCGTCCGTGAGCCGACCCTCGGTGAAATAGGTCATACCGAGCTGCAGGCGCGGTCCGATGCTGCGCGGATGGTCGCTCTTGATACCCAGCAGTTCGCGCTCTGCTGCTGCGAAATGCCCCGCGGTCCGGAAGCACGTCGCCAGCCGCGTCCGGATATCGACGAACGTCGGGCACAACATCAATGCCCGCTGATACTCGTGGATAGCCTCGTCGAACAGCCCGACCTCTTCATAGGCACGTCCGACCTCGGCGTGCATGTTGGCGATCTTGCCCTTGACGAACTGGTCCATGGCGCCCGAGGCGCCCTTGCGAGAGGCCATCATGCGCTCGTGGACCTGCTTCGCTTCCTCGTAGCGCCCGAGCTCGTTCAGCCCCACTGCCAGGTTGAGCGCCGCCTCGGTGTAGGCCGGGTTGAGCTGGAGCGCCTGCTCCCACATGCTCACCGCGTCCTTGAGCCGCCCCTTCTGGTGGTAGATGACCCCCAGCATGGCGTAGACGTCCGCGAACGGGCGTTTCTCGCGCGCCAGAGGAATCAGACAGCGAGCTGCGTCCTCGAACTCGTTGGCACCGTAGTGCTCACGCCCTCGATCCAGCAGTGACCGTTGCCGTTCATCCATGAGGCACCCCGTCCTTCGGGGCGTCACCATACCGCTGCTTGATGAAGTCGAGGAACAACCCCGCACGGCGCGCCTGCCCACCCGATCCGTACTCGCCGACCACGCGCTCGAACACCTGCTTGGCCCGCGAAGGATTGCCCATCTGCAGATGCGTCTGTCCCAGCGCAAGTAGTAGATCCGCCTCGCGCCCCGAGTCAGGGTAGCGCTTGATGGCACCCTCGAGCCGAAGCGCCGCCGCCTTGGGCTCGTCGCGGTCCAGATAGAAGCGCGCGACGTACACCTCGTGATCAATCAGCCGCCGCAGCACCTCGCGCCGATGCTCCTTGGCCTGCGGCACGTAACGAGACTCGGGAAACTTGTCCATGAAGTCGGTTAACTCGCGAAGCGCGTCGCGAACGGCCGACTGATCCTTCTCGTATGACGGCGGTGCCAAGAACCAGTCGTCTGGCATCTCGCGCACGTAGCATTCGCCGACTTTGAAGGCCACGTAGCCGTCCTCGACACGCTCGTGGGTCGGGTGCAACCGCGCAAAGGTCTTGTACGCGTCGATGGCTTCCTGATGATTGCCGCGCTGGACTTGGGTGTCGGCGAGCGCCAGTTCGGCCAGCACGGCATACTTCGAGAACGGGAACTTGCTCTTGACGAACGAGAAGTACTTGACGGCCTCGGGATAGTTCTCGTCCTTCAGTTCCTCCAGGCCCTTGTCGTAATTCTGCTTCGCGGTCAGCGAATAGTTGACCGACTTGCCCGCGTCGTCCGAGCTGGCGCACGATGCACCCAGCACCACGACGCCCGCCCAGGCAGCCACAGAAGCGAGTAGAACTAGCCTGCGCACCAAGTGGTATATCCTACGTTCAGGTATGACCCTGCGTCCATGGGTTCCCTTCGCGGTGCTGCTTCTTCCGGCCGCGTGCGCGTCCTCGTCCTCGGGCGCGGCTCGGGTCGGTGTGGATGACGTGACCACTGTCCGCCACGTCGATCGCGTCGAGGCGAGCGCGGCGCCGGTCGGCCCCACCGCGCCCTTGGTCCCACTGGCCGGCGCCCGCTGCCGCGCCGGAGCCTGCACCTGCCGCGTCCCAGGCGACGACAAGGAAGCCGCCCCGCCCGCCGAGGGCATGAAACGCTTCGAGATCCGCATCGGCGCGGAGGGCGGCGACGCCTCGATCGAATCACCGGTGCTCGGACGCTTCGCCGGTTCGGGCCCGCGCGACACCTGCTTCTACATCGACGTCGTCGCCGGCAGCACCAGCGAGTTTGTGTTCGCTAGCCGCGCCCAGAAAGCCGACGCGGGCCTGGCTCCGCGCCTACGCATCGCAGAATACGGGCCCAGGGGCCCGTGGTGGTACGACGTCGTCAGCGTCGAATGTCGCGGCGTCGGTGGCCGGTGCGACAAGCCGGGCGCGAGCGCCTGGGGTCAGGAAGCGCGCTCGCGCAAGCGGGGCCGCGTCGATCCCTGCGGCTCGGCAGTGGTCACGGGCCTGCGCTGGGACACCACCGGTGGCCAACACGACCGCGATGGTGGCCTGTACCAGGACCTCACAGTGCGCTTCGCGATGGAATTGAAGAAGTTCGCCACCCAGTTCGCCCCCGCCTCGACCGAATGCGTGCCAAAGTGACCCTGCCGCGTATCACTGAGCCTGACGACGCCCGGCCGGCATGGACGGTGGACAGCCTCGCGATGTTCTCGACGTTGAATCTTCCTGCTAGATAGGTGGCCGGCATGAAGCTGCACCTCACCGGCATCGCCGGCACTGGCATGGGGACCCTGGCGGGGCTTCTGCGCGCGGCGGGCCACGAGGTACGGGGATCCGACGAGCACGTATACCCGCCCATGTCGACCCAACTGGCCGACCAGGGTATCGCCGTCATGGAGGGTTTCGGCCCGGATAACCTCGCCTGGGGCCCCGACCGGGTCGTGGTCGGCAACGTCTGCCGCAAGGATCACGTCGAGGTCCTGGCCGCTCGGTCGCTGGGCATACCCCTCACCTCGTTCCCCGCGCTGCTCGCTGAGCTGTTCCTCGGGACCCGCCGATCGCTGGTCGTCGCTGGCACGCATGGCAAGACGACGACCTCCACGCTGCTCGCGCACGTCCTGGCCGAGGCTGGCCGTGATCCGTCGTTCCTGATAGGTGGCGTGCCCGTCAACTTCCGGCAGTCCTTTCGGCTCGGCAGCGGAGAAGATTTCGTGGTCGAGGGCGACGAGTACGACACGGCTTTCTTCGACAAGAAGTCCAAGTTCCTGCACTACCGCCCCAAGCTCGCGATCCTCACTTCTGTCGAGTACGACCACGCGGACATCTTCCCCGACGAGGCCGCAGTCAAGGACGCCTTCCGCGAATTCGTGGCGCTCATCCCGCCGGATGGCGATCTGGTCGTGTGCGCGGCGTCCGCGGGAGCCATGGAAGTCGCCAAGTCCGCGCGCTGTCGCGTGACCAGCTACGGCCGGCCCGGCTTCGACGCCGAGTGGACCTTCGAAGTCAGCGGCCGAACCGCTGGCGGACGGATGAACCTGCGTCTGGCACGCCAGGGACGCGTGGTGGGCACCCTCGAAACCGGCCTTCCTGGCGTTCACAATCTGGAGAACCTGATGGGCGTGGTGGCCGCCAGTAGCCGCCTCGGCGTGGAAATCCCGACCGTCGCGCGCGCCATGCAACGCTTCCTGGGCGTCAAGCGGCGCCAGGAAGTGGTAGGTGTGGCCGCCGGCGTGACGGTAATCGACGACTTCGCGCACCACCCCACCGCCATTCGCGAGACCCTGGCCGCGCTCTCTGGCCGGCACGGTCCCGGCAAGCTGATCGTCGCGTTCGAGCCCCGCTCGGCGACCAGCCGGCGGTCGGTGTTCCAGAGGGACTTCGTCGACGCCCTGGCGGTCGCCGATGAGGTGGTGCTGGCGCCTCTGCATGCGCCTGAGAAGGTCCCCGAGGGTGACCGCCTCGACGTCGAGCGCCTGGCCGCCGATCTGCGCAGCGAGGACACCCCCGCCCGCGTGATCGCGACGGTGGACGGCGCGGTCAGCCACATCGCCGACCGCGCGGCACCTGGCGACACCGTTGTCATCATGACGTCCGGCGACTACGGAGGCTTGCACGACAAGTTGCTCGCGCGCCTCGGCGATCCGGTGCGGCCGGCTCGCCTCGATGACAAAACAAAGATCTCTGCGCTGCTCGACCGGGTCGGCATCGCGCACCCCGTGCTCGAGCAGTTCTGGCCGTTTTATCTGGTCATTCCCGACGCCGAACGATCGGCCGTGATTGCGTGTGTGGCCATCGAGCGCGTCGAGGATGTTGCCCTGCTGCGCATGCTGGCTGTCGCCCCCGAGCGTCGCGGCGAGGGCCTGGGCTACATGCTGGTGGAAACCGCCGAGAACAAGGCACGCATGGAAGGCGTGCGCCGGCTCTACCTGGTCACCGACGATGCCCAGGGCTACTTCGGCGCGAAGCTCGGCTTCAAACCCATCGACCGCAAGGAGGTCGACGCCGCAATTACCGCTACCGCCGAGTATCAGATGGCGCGATCGAAGGGCGCCACATGGATGTGCAAGGTCCTCTAGGACCGGACGGTTAGGTCGAGACCATGCAGGCTCCGCTGCATCCGTCCGTGCAGGTGGCGGCCGCCATCATTGCGGGCGGTCAGGCGAAGCGTCTGGGCGGGATACCCAAGGGCAACATCGTCATCGACGGCCAGCGCATCATCGATCGACAGCTCGCGGTCCTGCGCCCGCTGTTCGGCCACGTCTTCCTCGTCGCCGCCGACGCCAGGTCGTGGTGCGTGCCCGACCTTGAAATTGTGTCCGATCGGGTGCCCGGCGCAGGCCCTCTGGCGGGACTCGACGCTGCCCTGGGCGCGCTCCGAGCCGCCGAACGCGCCGTGGTTTGCGTGGCGGGCGACATGCCGTTCATCGACACTGCCGCCCTCGCTCTGTTGCGCGACCACCGCCCCGAAGCCGCGGCCTTGATTCCGTTGGTTGCTGGCCGCCCTGAACCGCTTTTCGCGCGCTACGGCCAATCCTGCATTCACGCCGTCAGGGCGGCCCTCGCCCAGGGCAGGTTCAAGGCCGCCGACCTGGTCCGAGAGCTCGACCCAGAGTGGATCGACGAAGCCACTCTCCGGTCGATTGACCCCGAGTTGCGCTTCCTCACCAACGTCAATACCCAAGAGGACCTCGCCCGCTACGCCTGAACTCGAGCGCGCTGCTGCTTTCCAGAGCAGCGCAAGCCGCGACCTTCAGCTCTCGATCAGGATGCGCCGGACGTGCTTCTTGCCCGCGTGAAGCAACGCACCCTTGACGGGCAGTTCGTCCACAAGGACGGCATCGTCCACTGACCGCACCTTGCGCTCGGCGATGCGCACGCCACCCTGTTCGACCAGCCGGCGCGCCGCGCTCTTCGACACCGCCAGGCCCGACATCGCAAGCAGGTCCACGATCTTGAGGCCAGCATCAACCGCCGCCCGGCTAACACCGAAGGTGGGCACGAGAGCGGCGTTTTCGGCGGCGCCGCCGAACGCCGCCCGTGCCGCCTCCTGTGCGGTGGCGGCCGCGTCGTCACCGTGAACGATGCGCGTCACCTCGTACGCTAGAACTCGCTTGGCATCCCGCAGCTCCGCGCCCTGCAAGGCCGCGAGCTTCTGAATCTCAGACAGCGGTAGGAAGGTAAACAGCTTCAAGAAGCGGTCGACATCTCGGTCATCGACGTTGACGAAATACTGAAAGAAATCAAATGGCGCCGTCGAGACCGCTGACAGCCAGACCGCTCCCGACGCCGTCTTGCCCATCTTGGCCCCCGACGCCGTGGTGATGAGAGGAAACGTCAAAGCGTGTGCGTCGGCTTGATCGAGGCGACGGATCAGGTCCGTACCGGCAAGCATGTTGCCCCACTGATCGTCACCACCCATTTGCAACGTGCAGCCGTACTTCCTCCTCAACACCAAGAAGTCGTAGGCCTGCAAGATCTGATAGTTGAACTCGATGAAGGAGAGGCCTTTCTCCAGCCGCTGCTTGTAGGCCTCCGCAGCGAGCATACGGTTCACGCTAAAATACCGGCCGACGTCGCGCAGGAACTCCAGGTAGTTGAGCGGCCGCAGCCATTCGGCGTTGTCGACAATCAGAGCATCCTCGCCTGCCTCAACCACGAACCGTTTGACTTGCGGCTCGATCAGCTTGCGATTGTCCTCGACGTTCGCGACAGTCATCATTTGGCGCAATTCGCTGCGCCCACTAGGATCACCGACCATCGCGGTGCCCCCCCCAAGGACCGCGATCGGGCGATGCCCCGCGCGAGCCAAGTGGGCCATCGCCATCAACGGCACCAGGCTGCCAACATGGAGGCTCGGCGCGGTGGGATCGAATCCCACGTAGTAAGTCAGGCGCCCGGCGGCCAAATCGTCGCGCAGGGCATCCTCATCGGTCACTTGCTGGACGAAACCTCGCGCCCGAAGTTCGTCGAAAACATTGCCCGGGCCGGACGGCATGGGTCGCGGAGTATACATCGAGCGCTGGTGCAGCTACGCTCGGCCTCCGAACTGGACACCCCGGTGACCGATCCCCAGATTCAGATATCGTCTTGCTCGTGCGCGCAGCGCCCGGCTTGGGCGCGAATCGAAGACGACGGGACGATGCTGCTACCGGTGCTCGAGACTGCTGAGTGGGAAGAGATGCGGCAGTGCCCGTCGTGCGGGCGTCTTTGGTTTGTGGCCTGGCCTGAAGAGACCGACGGCGCGCCAGTGCTCTGTCGCCCCCAGCCGGCGGATGCTCGGCGCCTACGGGATATCGATCGTGCTGCGGTCTTGCGGGGCTATTGCCTGTCCAGAATCGAGGAGCACCTCGGCGAAATCAAGGATCAGAAGGCTCCGTGCAAAAAGGTGGATTGCCAGCGCAAGCGACTGTCCGGATCGCCGTACTGCCTAGAGCACCTGATTTCCCAGCGCTTCGGCCGGCAGCTGGCAATTTTCGATAGCAAGCCGGAAAAAAAATAGGGCAGGAAGAATCGCTCAAGCGACTCTTCCTGCCCCTAGTGAATTATTCCCGGCGACGACCTACTCTCCCACAGGGTCCCCCCTGCAGTACCATGGGCCCTGGAGGGCTTAACTTCCGAGTTCGGGATGGGATCGGGTGTGGCCCCTCCGGTGTTGCCGCCGGAATCTTTTGGTCCTGAGTCATCGAGCATTCGAGGAAGCTCGGCTCATTCGCCAAGCTTCGACCTCGACCCGTCCTGGACGCCCCTATGGGAATCCAGGACAACGAACAGTGTTTTCTCGCGTCTTCGCGTATCAACCACGCAAAGAAAAATAATGGTGGTCAAGCCGCACGACCGATTAGTACCGGTTAGCTCCACGCCTTGCGGCGTTTCCACACCCGGCCTATCAACCTCGTGGTCTCCGAGGGGTCTTCAGAGGGCTTACGCCCTGGGATTCCTAGTCTGGAGGTCAGCTTCCCGCTTAGATGCTTTCAGCGGTTATCTGTTCCGGACATAGCTACCCGGCGATGCCATTGGCATGACAACCGGAACACCAGCGGTCCGTCCACCCGGGTCCTCTCGTACTACGGGCAGGTCCTCGC
>JANPCZ010000068.1:0-34707 GCA_031431215.1 Myxococcales bacterium | reverse complement strand
GCACTACAAGGCGTTCTTCGACGACAAGGGGCGGATGGTGGCGATCATCTGCCACAATACCGATCTGGGCGACGGCTGGGAGCGCGAGGGCGAGGATGCCTGGTACTTCAAGGAGTTCTCCGAGAAGAAGGCCTATCCGATCGGAATCAACATCCTCTTCTACGCAATGACGCACTAGCGCCTCCGTCGTCGCGGACGCGTGCCCTGGGCCACGCGCAGGTCCAGACAAGTCTCGGGCCGGCAGCCACGGTCCGAGGTTTTCGCGTATTCTTCCCCGGTGAATCCCGACAGCGAAGCGTACGATCGGGAACGGCAAGCCGTCGAGCAGCTAAGGGGCGCGCGCCAGCGCATCGCCAGTGAGCTCGCCAAAGTCATCGTCGGCCAGGACGAGGTCATCGAGCAGTTGCTCATCGCCGTGCTGTCCGGTGGCCACTGCCTCATCACCGGCGCGCCTGGTCTGGCCAAGACCCTGCTGGTCAAGTCGCTGGCGCAGGTGTTCAGCCTCAGGTTCCAGCGTATCCAGTTCACGCCGGACCTGATGCCGGCCGACATCACGGGGACGGAAATCCTGCAGGACACCGAGCACGGCCGTCGCATGGTGTTCATCAAGGGCCCCGTGTTCGCCAACATGCTGCTGGCCGACGAGATCAACCGGACGCCGCCCAAAACTCAGGCGGCCCTGCTGGAGGCGATGCAGGAGCAGCACGTGACGGCAGCCGGTGTGTCGCACGTTCTCGAGCGTCCGTTCTTCGTGCTGGCGACCCAGAACCCGATCGAGATGGAGGGCACCTACCCGTTGCCCGAGGCGCAGCTCGATCGCTTCATGTTCAACGTGTTCATCGACTACCTGCCCGAGGACGACGAGACCGCGGTCGTGCTGCGGACCACCGCGCGCGAGCCCGAGGCCATCACGCCTGCCTTCTCGGGCGCGGATCTCTTGCGCTTTCACGATGTGGTGCGCTCGGTGCCGATAGCCGAAGAGGTTGCGCGCTTCGCTGTGCGCCTGGCGGCCGCGTCGCGACCGCGACGGCCCGGGACCCCGTCATTCATCGATGACTGGGTCAACTGGGGTGCCGGCCTGCGCGCCGGACAGTTCATGGTGCTGGGCGGCAAGGCGCGCGCGCTGCTGGCCGGCCGCAACCACGTGTCGCCCGATGACATTCGCGCCATGGCGCACCCGGTGCTGCGCCACCGGGTGTTGCTCAACTACCGCGCCGAGGCCGATGGCGTGACCGTCGAGAGCCTGATCGGACGGCTGCTCGAAGCGGTGCCGGGGATCTGACAGCGGAGCCACGGGGAAACGGCGTCATGGCGGTCACCCGGACGCAAGCGGCCTCGATGTCGACGGCGGGTGGGCGCGGGCTCATCGATCCAGTCGCGCTGATGAAGATCCGCTCGCTTGAGCTGCGCGCCCGGCTCGTGGTCGAGGGTTTCCTGCGGGGCCTGCACCGCAGCCCCTACCATGGCTTCTCGGTTGAATTCACCGAGTACCGCGCCTACGCGCCCGGCGACGACATCCGCTTCGTCGACTGGCGGCTCTACGCGCGCACCGATCGCCACTACATCAAAAAGTTCGAGGACGAGACCAACCTGCGCTGCCACCTGCTCGTGGATCACAGCCGCTCGATGGCCTACGGATCGCGCGGCTACACCAAGGCCACCTACGCGGCGACGCTGGCCGCGACGCTGGCGCAGTTCCTGTTTGGGCAGGGCGACGCGGTCGGCGTGGTCACGTTCGCCGATCGGCTGGGCGAGTACCTGCCGGCGCGCAACCGCCCCGGCCACCTGCGGCGGCTGTTCCTGACCCTCGAACGCGCGCCCGACGGGCAAGCGACCAACCTGGACAAGCCCATGGCCGCGGTCGCGGGGTTGTTGCGGCGGCGCGGGATGGTGGTGCTGGTGTCGGACTTGCTGGCGCCTCTGGCTTCACTGGACCGGCACCTGGGTGCGCTGCGGGCTTTTGGTCACGAGGTGGTGCTGTTCCAGATCCTCGACCCGGCCGAGCTGACGTTTTCGTTCGAGGCGCCGGCGCTGTTTCGCGATCTGGAATCCGGGCGCAATCTGTTCATCGATCCGGGCGCCGTGCGCGCGCGCTACCAGGCTGGGCTTACCGCCCACCTGGACGCGATCCGGGGCTTTTGCCGGCGGCTTGGCATCGCGCACCACCTGGTGCCGACCGACCAGCCGATCGAGAGTGCGTTGCTGGCGTTTCTCGGGGAACGCGGACGCAAGGGCGGCAAGGGCCTGCGAGGCGCGCGATGAGATTCCTGTTCCCGGTGTTCCTGGTTGGCGTGGTCGTGGTGGCGCTGCCAGTGGTGCTGCACCTCTTGCGGCGCCGCACGCGCAAGGAAGTGCCGTTCTCGACCCTCATGTTCCTGACCGCGAGCGCGCCGCGTTTCGACAGCCGCAAGCGCATCGAGCACAAGTTTCTGCTGGCGCTGCGCTGCCTGGCAATCTTGCTGCTGGCGGGGGCGTTCGCGCGGCCGTTCTTTACCCGGCCGATGCCGTTCGTGTCAGCGGGCGCCGGCGAGCGGCTGGTGCTGCTGATCGATACCAGCGCATCGATGCGGCGCGAGTCGCTGTGGGCCGACGCTGTGGCCAAGGCGCGGGCGCGCCTCGACGAGACCGGCCCCGCGGACCGGGTCGCCGTGCTGACCTTCGACCGTGTCGCCCACACAGTGATGAGCTTCGCCGACTGGGTTGCCGTGCCGCCGGGCGAGCGGGCGTCGGCGGCCGCCGGCCGGCTTGCCGCGCTGCAACCGAGCTGGGCGGCCACGGATCTCGGCCGCGGCTTGCTGGGGGCGGCGGAGGCGATCGCGGACGACAGGGCCGATCGGAAGGCGGTGGTTGGTACCGCGGCGGAGGTCGTGGTGTGCAGCGACTTGCAACAGGGCAGTCGCCTGGAGGCGTTGCGTGCGTCGGACTGGCCGCAAGGCGTGGAGCTGACCTGGGACACGGTGCGCGCGTCGGGCGCGACCAACGCCGCGGTGCAGGTGCTGTCGGATCCGTTCGCCTCCGAGGCCGACACCGCGGCCGAGTCGGTCGTCGCACGGCTGCGCGTGCGAGTCACCAATGCCACCGGTGGCAAGGCCGAGCGCTTCACGGTGGTGCGCGAGGGCGCGGGCGGTGTTCCACTGTCACTCGACGTGCCCGCCGGCGCGACCCGGGTGGTGCCGCTGCCGTGGCCGGCGAACGGCGCCCCGGGGCAGACCCTAATGCTGTCCGGCGACGATCACGACTTCGACAACCGCTTCTTCGTCGCGGCGCCAGCGGTGGTGCCGACGATCGTTGTCTACGTCGGTAACGACGGCGACGATCCGAAGGGGGCCTTGTTCTATTTGCGCCGGGCGTTTCCGGCCACGCGCTTGCGCAGGCCCGAGATTGGATCCCGGCCGCCCGACCAAGCCATGGACCCGCGCCAGTCGGCGCTCACCCAACTGTTCGTCGTGAACGCGCCGCTCGGAACCGCGGCCATCGCCGGCCTGCGCGCGTACCTGGATCTGGGGCGCACCATCTTGCTGGTGCTGAACTCGCCACAAGCGGCCGCCGACGTGGCCAGGCTGACCGGCGGCGCGGGCCTGACGGCGGTCGAGGCGCAGGAACCAGACGGTTACGCCATCCTCACCCAGATCGACTTCGGCCACTCCGCGCTGGCACCGTTCGCGGATGCGCGCTACGCGGACTTCACCAAGATCCGTTTCTGGAAACACCGGCGCATCGACGAGAACACCATGACCGGGGCGCGGGTGCTGGCGCGGTTCGACGACGGCAGCCCGGCCTGGCTGACCGTGCCGGCGGGCAAGGGACAGCTGTTCGTGATGGCGTCAGGCTGGCACCCGGCCGACAGCCAGCTCGCTCTGTCGTCGAAGTTCGTGCCGCTCCTGCACGGACTCGTCGAGTCGAGCGCCGGCCTGTACTCGGGGCAATCGCAGTACTTCGTGGGCGACCCCGTGCTCCTGCTCGCCAACGCAGCCGGGTCTTCTACCGGTGACGGCCCCGTGTCTCGGCGCGTGCGCAAGCCCGATGGTTTCACGGTGGCGCTGGCGCCCGACACCGTGGTCTTCACCGATACCGACGCGCCAGGCCTCTACACGGTTGAATCGGCGGGCACGCCACACACGTTCGCGGTCAACCTGGCGCCTTCCGAAAGCGCAACCGCGCCGATGCCGCCCGAGGAATTGGACCGCCTGGGCCTGGCGGCGGGTCGCGGCGGCACCGCCGACGTGCACGCGCCGCGGCCCGGTGACACCGCGACCGTGACGTTCCTTGCCGGCCTGGAAAGCGGGCAAAAGCTGTGGCGCTGGGCCATCCTGGGCCTTCTGATCGTGCTAGTAACCGAGACCTGGCTGGCGGGTCTTCTGGGGCGAAAGCCGGCCCGTCAGGCCGACGAAGGAGCCGCGTCGTGATGCAGATTCCGGCCACCGAGATCGAGCAGGCCCTGCGTGCCCACCTGGGGCCAACCATCCGCCGCGATCGCTGGCGGCGTCTCGGGGCCGCATGGGCCGCCGTCGTGGCGACAGCGACGCTGGCGGCGTTCGCGTTGCGGGCGGTGGAAGATCGCTGGGGGCTGGATGCGCGCTGGACCTGGATGCTGCTGGCCGGCGGCGTGGTGCTGGCGCTCGAGGTCCTGCGCCGCCGCACGCGCGAGAATTTGCCCGACCCCCGCGACATCGCGCGCGAGATCGAACGCGTCCATCCCGACCTCGCGGCTCTCTTGCTGACCGCGGTGGCGCAGATGCCGGCGCAGCCGGGCGGGCGTCTTGGCTACCTGCAGGAGCAACTGGTGCGTGAGGCGGTGGCGAAGGCGACGCCGTTGCGGTGGTCGAAGGCGGTGCCGACGAGCCACCTGACGGCGGTGGCGCTGGGGTTTGCCACCGGTGCGGCTGCGTTCCTGTTCGTGTCGTTGCCGTCGTTGTTTCCGTCGCTGCCTCCGTTGCTACCGGACGACTACGGCATCGTGGTCAGCCCGGGTCACACGCAGGTCGAGCGCGGGACGCCCGTGCTGGTGCTGGCGCGGTTCCACAAAGCCCTGCCGTCGCGGGTCACGCTGGTCGTGCGCGTGCCCGGCAGCCCTGTGCAGCGCTTCGACATGAACAAGAACCTGGAGGATCCGGTGTTCGGCGCGGTGACATCGCCGGTGAATTCGGATCGGATCGACTACCAGATCGAGTACGCGGGCCGCCGCACCGCACGGTTTGCCATCACGGCCTACGACCATCCCGACCTGCTGAGCATCGACGCGCGCATCGAATACCCCGGGCAATCAGAGATAGCCGCGAAGGACATCAAGGACACCCGCGGTCTGGCCGTGGTCGATGGCGCCCAGGTGACGCTGACTTTTCATCTCAACAAGCAAGTTCGCGATGGCCAGTTGCGGCCCGAGGACGGCGCGCCGCTGCCATTGCGGCCGGCAGGCGCGGCCGGGGCCGACTACGTTGTGGTGTTGTCGCCGCACAAGAGCCAGCGCTACGAGCTGCGCCTGACCGACCCGCAGGGTCGCGCCAACAAGGCGCCGCCGTGGCTGCTCATCGACGTGCATCGCAATCTGCCGGCGCAGGTCTCGATCACGTTTCCCGGGCGCGACGTGCGGGTCTCGCCGCTGCAGGAGGTGACCCTGGAGGCCAAGGCCAGCGACGATGTCGGCCTGCTCGCGTACGGGGTGACGTACAGCCTGATGGGCAAGCCCGAGAAGTCCTTGCGCCTGGGTGGGCCGGTGCCCGGGGCGAACCAGCACGACATTCGCTACGAGCTGCCGCTCGAAACGCAGGGTGCGCGGCCCGACGATCTACTGACCTATTACTACTGGGCGGATGATCTCGGCCCCGACGGCAAGCCGCGCCGCAGCCGCAGCGACATGTATTTCGCCGAGGTGCGGCCGTTCGAGGAGATCTTCCGCGAGGGCGCGCCGCCGGGCGGTGAGCCGCCGCCTGGTGGGGTGGAGCCGGCCGCCGACCCGATGGTGCAGAAGCAGAAGGACGTCATCAACGCGACCTGGAAGCTCGACCGCGAGGCGCTTGACGGGCGCGCCGCCGACGACATGCGCGACGACATCGGCGTGGTCAAGAAGGCGCAGGCCGAGGTCCAGAAGGCGGCCGAGGAGGCCCGCGACGAGGCGCGCAGCGAGCGGGCGCGCACGGCGCTGGGCCTGGCGGTGGCGGCGATGGACGCGGCGGTGGGTGGGCTGGCCAAGGCCGAGAAGGAGACGCCGCTGCGCGAATTGCCGCCGGCACTCGACAACGAGCGGGCGGCGTTCGCGGCGCTGTTGCGGTTGCGGGCGCGCGAGCACGAGGTCACCCGGGTGGCGCGCGGCAAGGGCGGCGGTGCCTCGCGCAACCAGGACGGGCTGTCGGACCTGGAGCTCAAGCAGGAAGAGAGCCGCTACGAGACCCGTCGCGAGGCCGCCGGCGAGCCCGACAGCGCGAAAGCCGAAGACCGCCAGGTGTTGAACCGCCTGCGCGAGCTGGCGCGGCGCCAGAAGACCATCAGCGAGCGACTCAAGGAACTGCAAGCGGCGCTGGCCGAGGCCAAGAAGCCCGCGGACAAGACCGAGGCCGAGGCGCGGCTCAAGAAGCTACGCGAGGAGCAGCGCGAGGCGCTTGCCGACATGGACGAGCTCTTGCAGCGCATGGACAGCCCGGAAAACCGGTCCCGCATGGCGGAGGCGCGCGCCGAGCTGGAACGCACGCGCGGGCGCGCGCAGGAAGCCTCCGAGGCGATGGCCCGCGGCGAGACCGCGCGCGCGGTGGGTGCGAGCACGCGGGCCGAGCGCGAGCTGGACAAGGTGCGTGAGAACCTGCAGCGCAAGGTGGCGTCGGCGTTCGAGCAGGAGATGCGCGGCCTGCGCGACGAGGCGGCGCGGATCGACGAGCAGCAAAAACGACTGGGCACATCGCTGCAGCAGGCAGCCGCCGAGGCCGAGGCGGCGCGAGCCGGGCAGGGCAAGCCTGGGGCGGCGCCGCCGGTGGCGCCCGATGGTCGCGCACTTGCCCAGCGCCTGGAGGAGCAGAAGAAGGGCGTGGCGCAGTTGCTCGAACAGATGCGCAAGGTGACCGAGGCGGCCGAGGGGCCGTCACCCCTGTTGTCGCGCAAGCTCTACGACAGCATCCGCAAGGCGCGCACCGACAACGTCGAGAACGCGCTCGATGTGACCGGGCAGTTGCTCGATCGCAACCTGTTGCCCGACGCGCAGAAGGTCGAGGCGCACGCACGCCAGGGCGTCGCGGAGTTGCGCAAGGGTGTCGATGAGGCGGCCAAGGGTTTGGTGGGCGACGAGGCCGGTGCGCTGCGGCTGGCACGCAGCGAGCTTGCGCGCCTGATATCCGAAGCTCGGCGCGAGGCGAGTTCTGCGGCTGGCGGAGCGCCCCAGGGTGGTGCGGCGACGCAGCCCGGTCAGGCACCGGGTCTGGTGCAGGCGCCAGGACAGCCATCCGGGCAGCAGCCGGGCGGCGACGGTCAGCAACCGGGCGCGCAGCCGGGCAATGGCCAGCGCGGCGGCGGTGGGCAGCAGCCCGGTGGCAATGGCCAGCGGGGCGGCCAGGGCATGGCGCAGGGCCAGGGCGGTGGGCAGGGTGGTCCGGGAGGTCCTGGTGGTGGCAACGCGGGGCCGTTCACCGGCGAGGACTTCCGTGGCTGGTCCGATCGCCTGCGCGATGTAGAGGAACTGGTGCCGAGCGCCGGGCTTCGTCAGGACGTCGCGCGGGTGCGCGATCGGGCTCGCTCGGTGCGCGCCGATTTCAAGCGCCACGGTGAGGCGCCCAAGTGGTCCGTGCTCGAGCAACAGATCATGGTCCCGCTGACCGAGATCTACGATCGTGTAGCCGAGGAGCTGCGGCGTATCGAGCCCGAGCACAAGGTGGTGCCGCTCGATCGCGATCCGGTACCGTCGCGCTATTCGGATCTGGTCCGCCGGTATTACAAGAGCCTGGCTGAGGGCAAGTGATCGGGTTGTCTTCGTGAACGGGACACTCACCCTCGGCAGCCCGTCGTGGTTGGGTCCGTCCCTGCTTCTGTTGGCGGCGGCAACCGCGGTCACGCTGTGGTCGTACCGCGGGACCACGCTCGCAGGTAAGGCGCGTGTGGCCGCGTTCGGGCTCAAGCTCGTCGGGTTTGCGCTGCTGGCGCTGTGCCTGGTCGAGCCGTCGTGGGCGACCAAACACGCCAGGCCCGGCGCCAATCTGTTTGCAGTGCTCGCCGACAACAGCCGTGGCCTCACCTTGCACGATCGGGGCAACGCGAAGACACGCGGCGAGGTGCTGCGCGCGGCCCTGTCAGGCGCCGGTGCAGCGGCGGCGGGGCCGGCCGGCTGGCTTGCGCGCCTGTCGGAAAGTTTTCAGGTGCGGCGCTACCTGTTCGATGCTCGCCTGCGCCGCAGCGAGGACTTCGCCGAACTGCGCTTTGACGGCGAGGCGTCGCACATCGGCACGGCGCTGCGCACGCTTGCCGAGCGTTACCGGGGCGCGCCGCTGGCGGGCGTGCTGCTGCTGTCCGACGGCAATGCGACGGATCTGGGCGCCGACGGCCTGGATCTGACTGGCCTGCCGCCGGTGCACACGGTCGTGGTGGGCGGGCGGCAACCGCAACCCGACATTGCACTTGGCCAGATCGCGATCGCGCAGACCGCGTTCGAAGATGCGCCAGTCACCATCGAGGCGCAGATCGACACCGCTGGCCAGAAGGGCGAGACGCTGACCGCTGAACTGGTCGACGCCAGCGGCAAGGTTGTCCGCAGCGAGAGTCCACGGGTCGCGCAGGCCGACGAGACCGTGGTGGCACGCTTTCGCCTGCGTCCCGAGAAGGCCGGCCTGTCCTTCTACAAGGTGCGCGTCGCGGGCGGCCCCAGGGCCCAGGAAGCCACGACCGCCAACAACCAGCGCGTGATCCTGGTCGACCGGCCGCGCGGACCGTACCGCGTGCTGTACGTCGGTGGCCGCCCGAACTGGGAGTTCAAATTCTTGCGCCGGGCGATGGACGAGGACAGCGAGGTCGAGCTGGTTGGCCTCATCCGCATCGCGCACCGCGAGCCGAAGTTCACCTTCCGCGGCCGCGGCGGTGAGACGTCCAATCCCCTGTTTCGCGGTTTTCGCGGCAAGGATGGTGACGAGACCGAGCGCTACGATCAGCCGGTGCTGGTGCGCCTGGGCACGCGCGAGGCGGCCGAGTTGCGCGACGGGTTCCCCAAGACCGACGAGGATCTGTTCGGCTACCACGCGGTCATCCTTGACGATGTCGAGGCCGGTTTCTTCTCGGCCGACCAGCATGCGCTGGCGCAGCGCTTCGTCACCGAAAGGGGCGGGGGCCTGCTGATGCTGGGCGGGCAGGGCACGTTCCGGCAGGGCGGGTACGACCGCACGCCCATAGGCGATCTGTTGCCCGTGTACCTGGACCGTGTGCCACGCGGGCCGTCGCCGCAGGCGCTCAAGCTGTCGCTGTCGCGCGAGGGCTGGCTGGAACCATGGGTGCGCCTGCGCGACAACGAGGCCGCCGAGCGCGAGCGGCTGGCCGCCATGCCGGCGTTCCGCTTCTTGTCGCGGGTGCGTGCCATCAAGCCGGGTGCCACGGTGCTGGCCGCGGTGTCGAATGGCGCGGACAAGGACGAGACCTACCCCGCGCTGGTGGTACAGCGATCGGGCAACGGGCGCGTCGGTGCGCTGACCATCGGCGATCTGTGGCGCTGGGGTCTGAAGGAACCCGAGTCGCAGCAGGAGCTGGGCAAGTTCTGGCGCCAGACCGTGCGCTGGCTGGTGTCCGACGTGCCCGAGCGCATCTCCGTGCGCGCCCAGCACAAGCCGGGCGAGACCAACCAGGTGACGCTGCTGGTGCGCGCCAAGGACAAGCGCTTTCGCCCAGCCGACGACGTCAGCGTGACCGTGGAGGTGACTGGGCCCGACGGTGGCAAGACGCAGATCGCGGCCGAGCCGTCGGCGGACGAGGCGGGCCTTTACCTTGCGACCCATGTCCCGCGCGGCACCGGCGGCTATCACGTCCGTGCCAAGGTCACGTCGGCCGACGGTGCTGCCGACGGCGAGGCCGAGACGGGCTGGGCCCTCGATCTGGAGGCCGACGAGCACCGGTCGATTCGCGCCAACCCGGGCCTGATGGCGGCCATCGCGCAGAAGACCGGCGGGCAGGTGGTGGCGCTCGGTGATCTGGACGCGTTCGTGCGCGACCTGCCGGCGCTCAACGCGCCGGTGACCGAGACGCGCACACGGCCGCTGTGGGATTCGTGGCTGGTGTTCCTGCTGGGGCTTGCGTGTCTGGCCGCCGAATGGTGGATCCGCCGCACCCGGGGGCTGGCGTGAGGCGCGCGCTCGGCGTGCTGGCGCTCATGCTGGCGGCGCCGTTGGCGTGGGCCAATGGCGACGACACGACGGTGATTGTGGTGGTCGGTGCCGGCGGCAGCAAGGAATGGCAAGCAGCGTTCGTGACCGCCGCCGATCACTGGAAGGCGGCGTGCACGAAGGCGGGCGCGCGGTTTATTGCGATTGGTCTCGCGGCCGAGGGCGGTGCCCCCGACCGGCAGCGTCTGCAGGAGATCCTGGCGCGCGAGGGTGGCCGTGGCAGCGGCGAGCTGTGGCTGGCGCTGATTGGCCACGGTACCTTCGACGGTCGCAGCGCGCGCTTCAACCTGCGCGGCTCTGACGTGTCCGACAAGGAACTCGCGGACTGGATCAAGCCGGTGCGGCGGCCGCTCGTGGTGCTCAATGGCGCGTCGGCCAGCGCCCCCTTCTTGAAAACATTGGCGGGCCCCGGCCGCGTGATCGTCACCGCCACCAAGTCAGGTGGCGAGCAGAACGTCGCCCGCTTTGGCACCTTCCTGGCCGAAGAAATCGCCAGTCCGGCGGCCGATCTGGACAAGGACGGCCAGACGTCACTGCTGGAGGCGTTCGTGGTCACCGCGCGGCGGGTGGAGGCGTTCTACGGCGACGCCGGGCGGCTGGCCACCGAGCACGCGCTCATCGACGACAACGGCGACGGCTTCGGCACGCCGGCCGGTTGGTTCCGCGCACTGCGCCCCGACAAGAAGCCCGCCGGCGACGCGTCTCCCGACGGTGCGCGTGCCCACCAGATCCACCTCGTGCGCAGCGACGTCGAGAACCAGTTGCCCGCCGACCTGCGCCGCCGGCGCGACGATCTGGAACTGAAGGTGGGCAAGCTGCGCGAGACCAAGGACGCGCTGCCCGAAAGCGACTACTACGCACGCCTAGAACCCCTCCTGCTGGAACTGGCGCGCATCTACGAGCGCGCGCCGAAGAAGTGATCGGACGCCCGAAGCTGCCACCTCCGGGCCGGTCGCGGGCGCTCGCCGGGACCCGCCCCGCCCGGATCACACGTATAGTGGCGAGCGAGCGTGCTGTCGCCGGATCAACTTGTGGTTTCCCTGGGCATCTTCGCCGCGGGCGTGGCGGCGGGGGTGATCAACGCCATCGCCGGTGGTGGCACGCTGCTGACGTTTCCGGTGCTGATCTGGGCGGGGCGCGATCCGATCGTTGCCAACGCAACCAACACGCTGGCGCTGTGGCCGGGCGCCCTTGCGGGTGCGTACGCCTTGCGCCGCGAGGTCGCGCAGGTGCCTCGGCTCCTGTCATGGCTCATGCCCGCCGCAGTCCTGGGCAGCATCGTGGGCGGCTGGCTTCTGCTGTCGACGCCGACCCGCGTGTTCACCTTCATCGTGCCGTATCTGGTGCTGCTGGCTACCGTGCTGGTGGCCGCGCAGCGTCCGCTGATGCGGCTTTTGCGCGTGGTCGAGGCGCATGCTGACGCCGTGAACACCGCCAGCACCGGCCGTGCAGCGGTGCTGTTCATGGCTCAACTGGTGGTCTCGGTCTACGGCGGCTACTTCGGTGCCGGCATGGGCATCCTGATGCTGGCGGCGCTGGGCCTTTACGGGCTCCACGACATTCACCAGCGCAACGGGGTCAAGAACTTGCTCGGGGCCGCCACCAACGGCGTCGCCGGGATCTACTTCGCCTTTTCGGGCATGGTCGACTGGCGGGACGCGCTCTTGCTGTCGGCGGGCGCGATTGCCGGCGGCTACGGTGGCGCTTCCATCGGCAGAAGGCTGTCCCGGCAGGTGGCCGAGCGCATCGTCGTGGCCATCGGCCTGTCGGCGACCCTGCTGCTGATCCTCCGTGCCCGTCGTTGAGGCCACGCCGCGATCCGCCGATACTGAACTGGTGCGAAGCCGGCGCTGCCTGTCCCCGTTGACCCTGACGTTTGCCCTTGGCGCAGTGGCCGTGACCGTCGGCTGTGGCGGCGCGTTCTCGTCCGGACCCGGCACCACAAAGACAGGCGGGCCGTCGTCGGCGATCCGGGCGCTGCGTGTGCTCGTCTCCGACGACGTGGCCATCGTGGTCGATGGCGAGGTCGGGCCCAACCTGGACAAGAACATCAAAGGTGCCGTCGAGGCCGAACTTGGTCATGCCGGCCTGAAGGTGGTCGCAGGCCGCGACCAGGCACACGACTTGGTGGTCAAGATCGAGACCCGGGTGTATGGCGCGGTGTACTTCGTTCACGGGCACATCGGGCTTTCGGCGGAAAGTGCCGGTGTGATGGTCGCGTTGGCCGGCAGCGGTGAAGAGCTTCATCGTGACACCGACTTCGCATCCACGATGGCTCGCAAGGCGGTTGCTGCCCTGCTCACCTCGGGCGCGATCGCCGATTTTGCCGACAAGAAGAACCCACGTCTGGCCGTCGCCGTTCGTGAAAAGCCGCTGGCCCCACCCGTGGAGCGCAAGCCCGCGCCCGATCCCGTGGTGGCAGCAAAGGCGCGATCGAAGCAGGGCACGAACTACTACAACCTGAACCGGTTCAAGGATGCGCTCGCTGAATACGAGGCCGCCTACCTGGCCGTCCCCGATTCCGCGCTGCTCTACAACATCGCCCAGTGCCACAACAAGCTTGGCAACCGCAAGGAAGCCCTCGGCTTCTACAAGACCTACCTGCGCAACGCTCCCGACGCCCCCAACCGCACCCAGGTCAACAAGCGCATCGCCGACCTGGAAGCGGGCAAGTAGCCGGCGCGACCTGGGGCGGGAGACGCTACGAAAACACACCCTGTCGCCACAGCGCGAGCATGTCCATGCTGGTTGCAATCAGCGCATGCAGCAGCGCACCGCCTGCGATGCTGCGGGTTCTCAGGGCGAACAAGCCCAGGACTGCGCCCGCCACGATGGCGCCGAGTGCTTCGGGGAACGGCTTTCCATAGTGCACGAGACCATAAGGCAGGGTCGATACGGCGATGGCATTGAGGCCGAGCTTCGCTTCGAGGCTAAACAGCAGAAAGCCGCGAAAGAAGAACTCGAGAGCGAAGAAACGGATGGAGCGAGCAACCTCCCAAACCGTGGTGCGCCAAAAATCTCCACGCAAGTCGCTGACGAGGGGATAGTGGTTCAGGAACGTCGCCGAGAGCGACGCGCGGTAGAGCACGGGGATCATGATCAGGACGACCGCGCCGTAAAGTACGAGTGAACGTTTCGTGAAGTGGATGCGCAGGCCGTAGCGCGCCGGTGATTCGCGAAAGACGCCGACGATCACGACGAGGGGAATGATCAGATAGGCCACGATTCCTACGGCGACCCAGTAGAGGCGACCGAACAGCGAGTTGGCGTTGATGCCGGCCCAGTCGGCGGAGATGGAGCCGAGGGATGGATAGCCGCCCGAGAAGACCAGCAAGACCAGACACAACGCGCCCGTCCACAGAGCCCAGCCGGCGCGCGTGTCGGCATCAAGCCCAGCTGGTGCGGGGTAAGGGGGAACCGGACCGAACAGTCGCAGCAGCCAGGCTTGCAGCATTGGACGCGCGAGTATGGCAGGTGCGCTCGGGCCTTCGAACGTCACCCAGCGCTAGCACGACAGCCGCCAGCCCGGCGAGCGCTAGCAGCGTCTTGCGCATCCCGCCCCGCGCAGCGACTTTCGACGGCTCGACGCGCTTGCCAACCACCATGGGGTTATTCGTGCAACGGGGCGCGTTCGCGCAATCGCATGTGACTGGCGCGTCCTCGCTTCGTCGAAGCAACGCCCCGGGGCCTTGCTTGCGAAAGAGCGACGCGCAAAGCTATACGCCCGATGCGCGTCCGCCTCCGTCCTTGAAAACGATCCCAGACCCAGGAGAGTGCATGTCCGTTTCCCGCCGTGATCTGCTGAAGACCATCCCCGCCGCGAGCGTCGTGGCCGGCTGTCGAGCCACGGTGCCGACCACCGGAGCGGCGGTCCCCGCGGTGAAAGCCCCCGTCGAAGCACCGTTCGGCACGGAGTTTCGTCAGCTTGACTCGCAGACCACGGGCCGCTGGTGGGAGCCGGCCCGCGAAGGTGCGAAACGCGCGGCGGCGCGCATCCTCGATCTGAACGTGCCCCGCGATCACACGGTGGCGTTCGCCCTGTACACGCAACAGGGTGGGGTGCTCAAGCTGTCCGCGCAGCTCTACCCCTTGTTGCCGACCGAGCCACGCGTGGCGCGGCTGGCCGTCGAACGAAATGGCAGGTGGCAGGAGATCGCGACGGCCGATGTCCACGAGCTAGGGTGGAGTGCACATTTCCGGGTGGCGCACTGGGACGACACGCAGACGGTCAAGTACCGCGTCCTGCACGGCCAGACTGCGTCCTTCGAAGGAACGATTCGCCGCGATCCGGTCGACAAGGCCGAGATCGTCGTGGCCAACCTGTCGTGCAACTCGCGGCACACCCCGGGTCCGCGCGCCGAGATCGTCGAAGGCCTTCGCCGCCACGATCCTGATCTGTTGTTCTTCGGTGGCGACCAGACCTACCACCACACCGAGCACACGGCCGGATGGCTTGAGTTCGGGCTGCAGTTCCGGGACGTGATGAGGGACCGGCCCACCGTGTGTATCCCCGATGACCACGACGTGGGTCACGGGAACCTCTGGGGTGAAGGGGGCGGTCGCTCAACGGATCGCGGGGGTGCCGATGGCGGCTACACCTACCCAGCCGCCTACGTGAACATGGTTCAGCGCGCGCAGTCGTGGAATTTGCCCGATCCGGTCGACCCAACGCCCGTGGCCCAGGGCATCGAGGTGTATTTCACGCGCTTGCGTGTGGGCGGCGTGGATTTCGCCATTCTCGAGGACCGCAAATTCAAGACGGGCCCCTTGGGCAGTATCCCCCAGCAGGGCCCCCGGCCCGACCACATTACCGACGAGAGCTACGATCCGAAGACGGTGGATGTTCCTGGGCTAGAGCTGCTCGGCGAGCGTCAAATGAAGTTTCTTCGCGCCTGGACCCAGGACTGGAGCGGGGCCGAAATGAAGGCGATCCTCTCGCAGACGGCATTCTGCGGCGCCGTCCACCTGCATGGAAAAGAACGCGGCCGCTTGCTTGCCGACCTGGACTGCAACGGGTGGCCGCAGACCGGCCGGAACCATGCCTTGCGTGAGATTCGCCGCGCGCGTGCCACACATCTGTGCGGCGATCAGCACCTGGCCGTCGCGGTCAAGCACGGCATCGACGAGGATCGCGACGGCCCGTACGGATTCACCAGCCCCGCGTTGGTTAACACCGTCTACCCAAGGTGGTGGCACCCCAAGGACGAGCGTCCAGGCCCGAACCCTGTCAGCGACTCGCCGCTGCCGTGGACCGGCGACTTCAAAGACGGCCTAGGCAACCGCATCTTCATGATGGCCTACGCGAATCCACAGGACATGGCTGACGAGAAGGCGCGTGCCGACGGCTACAGCCTCGCGCGTTTCCACAAGCAGACGGGTAAGGTGACCTTTGAGTGCTGGCCGCGCTTTCCGACCGGCGCGCAGTTTCCGGGTTGGCCGATCACGGTCAACGGTGACGACAACGACGGCCGAAAGCCCGTGGCCTGGCTGCCCGAAATCATCGTCGAGGGTGCTGGCCGGCCTGTCATCCAGGTCATCGACGAGGCGAGCGGCGAGATCCTCTACACAGTCCGTGCTCGCTCGGCTCGGTTTCAGCCGCCGGTCTATTCCCACGGTCCATTCACCGTGAAGGTCGGCAAAGATCGCCCGGACGGGTCAACCGTCAAAGGGGTGCGCGCCGCCGCCAAGGGCGCCGCGGGCTCGCGGACCATCAAGGTCTAGCGGCCGCGCTAGACGGCCGCGAATCTCTTGGCAACCTCGGCGATGGCGATCGCGGCTCGCACGTGGCGGGCCGAGCCGCCCTGAAATGCGAGGAGCCCCTTTTCGATCCCCTCACCCATTTCCTTGTAGAGGCTGGCGACGTTCTCGGAGAGTCCGGCTTGGGTCAAGGCGGGAACCACGCCTGCGCCCGGGACGGCTATGGCATTGACGGGCTTGCCGAGCGCCGTCGAAAAGGCAGTGGCGACGTCCTGGTAGCTGAGCGGGACTGGCCCCTCAAGCTCGATGATTTCGCTCGCCGCGGGCGGCTCGACCAGCGCCCGGGCCGCCACGGCCCCGATGTCGGCGCTGGCCACCATGGGGATCTTGGTGGAGGGGTCGAAAATGCACGGCAAGATCCCCTGCGCTTTCATCAAGCCCACCATCGAGGCGGTGTTTTCCATGAAATACCCGGCGCGAAGGGCAGTCAGCTTCTTGCCGGTACCGCGTATCGCACGCTCGCCGTAGTTGAGGATCTTCACCGGGCCGTTGCCGGCTTCGTGCTGGGCGCCGATAGAGGACAGAAACACAACGTGTTCCACTGAACTGCCCTGCAGCGCCGCCACGAAGTTATCGACCACGCGGCGGCCTTGCGCGACCAGGTCGGTGGCCTGGGGGTCAGGCGGGACCAGGAAATAGACCGACTTCACGCCAGCCAGGGCGCGGGCGAAGGTGGCCGGGTCCGCCACGGAACCCACGATGACGTCAACGCCTCGCGCGCGAAGCTTGTCGGCCTTGTCGGCGCTGCGCACAATTGCGCGCACGGTCTTCTTGCTGCCCAGGAGGGCGTTGACGGCGACGGAGCCGGTGTTTCCAGTCGGACCGGTTACGAGAATCATGGTCAATCTCCTTGATGCGGTGTGGACTTCTGTTCGTGAGCGCGGTTGGATGCCGGCCCGTTGGGTCCAGTTACATCCCAGGCACCAAGCAAATCGCTGCCGCCTGCCTACTCGTCCTCGGCCAGCACCTCGGCCAGCGCCGGCGCCGCGTCGGCCGCGGGCAGCGCGCGCATGGTCTCAAGGTAGTTGATCAGGAAGGCGCGGTTGTCGAGCACGCCCAGGTTCTGCATCTCGAGCGCGCCGATGCGATCCTCGGGGCCGAACGCGGACTCGACCTTCTCCATGCTCAGCTTGTGCGGATCGTAGGCCATGTGCGCCGCGCGCGTGTCGAGGATGGTGTAGTCGTCGCCGCGTCGCAGCTCCAGCGTGACTGCGCCGGTTATTGACGGCGCCACCCACCGGGTCAGCGCATCTTTCAGCATCATCGCCTCCGGGTCGAACCACTTGCCCTCGTACAGGATGCGACCCAGGCGCCGGCCAAGCGTGCTGTACAGATCGGTGGTGTTCTCGTTGTGGATGGCCGACAGCAGGCGCTCGTAGCCGATGTGGAGCAGCGCCATGCCGGGCGCCTCGTAGATGCCGCGGCTCTTGGCGTCGATGACCCGGTTCTCGATCTGGTCGCTCGTGCCCAGACCGTGACGGCCGCCGATGCGGTTGGCCTCGATGAACAGATCGAAGCGCGAGGTGAAGCGCTTGCCGTTCAGGCTCACTGGCCAGCCCTGCTCGAAGCCGACGGTGATTTCCTCGGCCGCGACCTGCACGCCGGGCTGCCAGTGCGCGACCCCCATGATCGGATTCACGATGCGTAGGCCCTTGTCGAGGAACTCGAGATCCTTGGCTTCGTGGGTGGCGCCCAGGCAGTTGGCGTCGGTGCTGTAGGCCTTCTCGACGCCCATGCGGTAGGGCAAGCCGAGCCCGTTCAGGTACTCCGACATCTCCTTGCGGCCGCCGAAGCTGTCGACGAATTTCCGGTCGAGCCACGGCTTGTAGATGGTGAGCGCGGGATTGGTCAGGATGCCGTAGCGGTAGAAGCGCTGGATGTCGTTGCCCTTGTGCGTGCTGCCGTCGCTGAAGACGTTGACGCCATCCTCTTTCATCGCCCGGATGATGGCGGTGGTAGTGACGGCGCGGCCAAGCGGCGTGGTGTTGTAGTACTTGCGGCCGGCGGTGGTCAGGTGGAAGGCGCCGCACTGGATGGCGATCAGGCCCTCGCGCACCAGGGCCTCGCGGCAGTCGACCAGGCGTGCGGTCTTGGCGCCGTGCTCGAGCGCGACCGGCGGGATGTCGGCCGGGCTGGCCTCGTCGGGCTGCGCGAGATCGGCGGTGTAGCAGTGGACCTCGAGACCGCTGCGCGCGAACCAGGCCACGGCGCAGCGGGTATCGAGCCCGCCGGAGAAGGCCACGCCGATGCGGGTTCCCGCGGGCGGCAGCGAACGATGGATGCGGCTCATGCGGCGAAATCCTTACCACGAAAAAGCGGCGCTTCATTGGAAGAGGAAGTGGGCGAAGAGCCCGTTGACGTTGGCGGCCGCCGCGAGATGGCTTATTCTCCCGCCCTGCGCCAGGTGGGCGTCCTCGATCCATCACCCGGTCCAAGAACCTGTCCATGACCACAAGGAGATCCTGATGAGGTCACCCGCAATGCTCGTGAAAGCCGCCCTGGCCCTGGCGGCTGCCCTGGGCCTTGCCGCTCCGGCGCAAGCGCTGGCGCAAGCCGATCCCGACGAGCCGCGCGGTCTGGCTGGCTCGACGTCAGGGTCCGACGATGCCGCCACGGCCGGTGCGCGCGAGTTCCGCTTCGAATTCGGCCTGGGCGGCGGCGGTCACTTTTTCGCCAAGGATCACGGACTCGGTCGCAACAAGGGCGATCCCGAGGACTGGTCGCCCTATCACGGTGGTGCCGCCGTCGGGCGCCTGTCGCTCAACTTCAACATGTGGGCGTCTCTGGAGATCGAGGGCCTCATGGTCCCGACCCGCACCCGCGGCGCGGTCAAGCCGCCCGAGGGCAACGGCGACATCCCTGGCGTATTCGTGTTCGGATTCCGGGGCAGCCTGCTGGTGCACCTGGTGCCACCGTCGCAGCCGTTCCGGCTGTTCCTGGCCGCCGGCTACGGAGCGCTGTCGTCGATCGTGAACGATGTGAAGGCACCGACGAGCGAAACCGATGGCATGTTCCACGCGGGCCTCGGCTTCAAGCTGGGCAACGATCGCGCCGGCTTCCGCGTCGACGGCCGCGTCCTGTTCCCGGGCGCGGTCATCGGCAAGCAGGTCAAGGTCGGCGACGAGCTGAACTACGGCGGCCCCGACTGGGAGCTGCTGGGCAGCTTCTACGTCGCCTTCAGCGAGGTGCAGCGGGCGATCAATCAGGTGATCATCAAGCAAGAGACCAAGATCATCGAGGCACCCAGGCCCCCACCCCCGCCGCCGCCACCACCGCCGCCGCCGTCAGATCCTGACGGTGATGGCATCGTGGGTACCGCCGACAGATGCCCGGATCAGGCCGAGGACAAGGACGGCTTCCAGGATGACGACGGCTGCCCTGACCCCGACAACGATGGCGACGGCATCCCTGACCTCATGGACAAGTGCCCGCTCAAGCCCGAGCTCAAGAACGGCATCGATGACGAAGACGGCTGCCCGGAGGAAGACACCGATGGCGATGGCTTCATCGGCTCGCGCGACAAGTGTCCGGACGCGCCCGAGACCAAGAACGGCTTCAAGGACGACGACGGCTGTCCCGACGAGCTGCCGCCCGAGGTGAAGAAGTTCACCGGTGTCATCGAAGGCATCAACTTCAAGACCGGCTCGGCCGAGATCCTGCCGGGCTCGTACGGGGTGCTCGATCGTGCGGTGAAGGTCCTGCAGGACTTCGCCGACATCCGCATGGAAATCCAGGGCCACACCGACAGCGTCGGCAAGGCCGACTACAACCGCGACCTGTCGCAACGCCGCGCCGACTCGGTGAAGAACTACTTCATCTTGCGCGGCGTGAACCCGGCGCGGCTGACCTCGGTCGGCCACGGCATGGATCGACCCATCGCCGACAACGGCACCCAGGACGGTCGCTCGCGCAACCGGCGCACCGAGTTCAAGCTCATCACCCAGTAGCGGGAACCATGACGAAGACGCGTGTCTTGCTCGCGGCGCTGGCGCTGGTGGCGCCGGCGTCGTCGGGCGTGGCCCAGCAACCGGGGGCCGCGGTGGCCCCGGGTCCGGCGCCCGAGCTCGACACGCTCAAGTTCCTGGTCGGGTCGTGGCGCTGTACGGGCAAGCAGCTCGCCGCGGCCAAGCCCCACACCTTCACAGCGTCGCTGAAGGTGCGCCTGGCGCCCGACAACTTCTGGCAGGTGTTCGACTACGAGGAGCGCAAGAGCCGCGATCACGCCGCGGTCAAGCTGCATGGCTTCTGGGGCTACGACCAGAGCGGCAAGCGCTACGTCCGCTCGGCGGCGGGCAATAGCGGCGGGTGGGAGGTCGCGACCTCGCCGGGCTGGGACGGCAGCCGCCTGGTGTGGACCGGCGATCTGTACCTGCCCACCGGCAAGGTGGCGTTTCGCCACGTCTACACCAAGAAGAGCGACCGCGAGTTCGGCCACGTCTGGGAAACCGGCGAGGTCGGCAAGGCGACCGTGGCTAGCGACGTCACCTGCAAGCGCGGCGCGGCCGACGAAGACGACGGTTTCTGATGCCGGGACGGTGGCGCGTTCGCCAGGTCAGGCTCAACTTCAGAGGCTCACTCGGAGTCTTGCCAGCCCGCAGCCGTGAGATGTACCCAACCGACAGTTGTTCGATACGTCCCGGCGCTCGGGCGGTTGCCGCGCGCACTGCCTCTGCTACCCTGGTTTTCGCTCGTGCGACGTCTTGTCATGATCGTGGCCGTGTCGGTGCTTGCTCTGCAGGCCAGCGGCCTGTCGTCGTGGTTCTTGCCGCCCGCGTGCGCCGAGAGATGCGAGGACGATAGCGACGGGACCTGCCCGCCCACGTGTAGCTGCTGCACCTGCTGCATTCATCCGCGTTCCTTTGCTCGCATGGACGCCCCGCGTTCCGCCGCGATTCCGGACCTGGGCCGCCTGCTCGCCGTCGACGACAGTGACAAGCGCCCCGAGGCCCCCCCCGCACGGGAGATCCTCCACGTGCCCAAGCGTCTCGGCTGCGCCCGTCAGGCCTAGGTATAGGTACGCTGAAAAAGCCCGCGCGAACATGCGCGGGCTTTCCCGGCCCCACTCGCGCGCGCTGCGCGCCCAGTGCGGGACAGGATCCGTGTCCCGTCGTTCGTCTCGACTCGTCCCCGTTTCCTTGCGAGGAGCCCATGACACTTGCATTCAGGTGGCGTCTATTCGCCGCGTTTGTCGCTTTGTGCTTTCCCGTCGTTGCATTCGCACAGTCGATCGATCCGCCGCCCGCGTGCGCCGGCCCCCTCGATGCCGAAAGCACGGTTCGTTGTGTGCTGGCCCGCAGTCCGGAGGTCCTCGCTGCCCGGCTGGAACTGGCGGCGCTGTCGGGCCGCCGGAACGCTGCCGGCGTACTCTTGCCCAGCCACCCGGAACTTTCCGGGACGCTGGCTCACCGCACGGGACCGGCAGCTGACGGGCAGAGTGGGCGCAACTGGAACATCACGCTCGCTCAGGAGATTCCGCTTCCGGGCAAGCGGGCCGCCCGTCTTGCCGAGGTCGACGCCGAGCGCGCGGCCGCCGTGCTGCGGGTGGCGGCAGCGGAAAGGGACGTGGCGGTCGCAGCACTGAGGGCGCTCTACGTCGCTGCCGTGGCGGACGAGGCGCTGGGCCTTGCCGCCGACCTTGAACGGGGGGCCATCGCGCTCGCTGGAGCGATGGCTGCGCGCGCGGCTGAGGGTCTGGTGTCCCCGGTCGAGGCGGATCTGGCAGCGGCCGAAGCGGTCCGGCTCTCGATTGTCCGGCTGGACCTCGATGGCCGCCGGGCCGGCAGTCGCGCCCAACTTGCTGAGCTGCTTGGCATCACGAATGCCGATCGTTTATTGGCCGCGCTTGCGCCCTCAGTCCTTGCGACAGGGACGATTCCCGCGCTCGATCTCGATGCGCTCATTGCGCGAGGTCTCACCGCGCGTGCCGAGGTGGCCGTGGCGCTGGCTGAGCGTGAGGCGGCCAGCGCACGGATCGAACGCGTTCGCCACCAGCGCGTGCCCAACTTCGTCTTGTCGGTGTTCGCCCAGCGCGACGGATTCGATGAGCGCGTGCTTGGCGGTGGCATCACCGTCCCCCTGTTTCTGCCGGCTCCGCTGGGCCCGAGCGGCAAGGGCGAGATAGAGGAGGCCGAGGCCCGCCGCAGCCAGAGCGATCTACGGATCGAAGCCATCCGCCGACGCGTACGAGAGGAGATCGTCAGCCGCCTCGCGACCTGGCAGGCAAGACGGGCCGCCCTCGACCGCCATCCCCCGTCGCTGGTCGAGCGCGCTCACGCGCACGTGGTCGCGCTCGCGGATGCCGTCAAGAACCGGCAACTGGCACCGCGCGAGGCGGTGTTTGCCCAGCGCGCGTTCATCGAGCTCTTGCAGGGCCACCTGGAAGCACGCCTCGCTGAAGCGGTTGCACGCATCGAGCTTTTGCGCGTCGCCGGACTGCCGCTGCCCGGAGTCACGCCATGACCTGCCAACCAACAGCGGTCCTGGTGGCGGCGATACTCGTGGTCGTCTCGTGCTCTGACAACAAGCCGCCGCTCGCCCGAAGCCCAGCGCCAGCCTCGGCAGCGATAACTGGCGGCGGCCCGCGGATCGACAGCGCTGTCCTCCACGATCCGAAGAAGGAAAGCCACGGCCACGAGGCTCTGCCGGAAAACGTGGAACTGTCGCCGAAGGTGATCGCAGCCGCCGGCATCAAGCTCGCACCCGCCCGGGTGCAGTCGCTGCCCGCCACGATCGATCTGTCGGGCGAGGTCGCGCACGATCCCGACCGCACCGCCCAGGTGGTCGTGCGCGCCGCCGGCAGAGTGATCGAGGTGCGCTTCAAGGAGGGCGAACGTGTCCGGGCCGGGGCCGCCCTTGCGGTGGTCGAGTCGCCCGATCTGGCCCGCGCCCGGGCCGCGGTGACCTCGACCGATGCGCGCGCCCGCGCCGCGCGGCAGAACGCGGCGCGACTGCACAGCCTCGCTGGCAAGGCGCTGGCGGGTGCCCAGGAACTCGCCAGCGCCACCGGCGAGGCGGCGGCGCTCGATGCCGAGGCGGCGGCCGCGCGGCAGGCGCTCGCCGCCTTCGGCGTGGGCAGCAGTGGCAGCGACGGCAGTGCTGCGCGCCTTGCGGTGCACACGCCGATCGCGGGGTACGTTCTCAAGCGCGACGCTGTCCGCGGGCAGGCGGTGGCATCGGGGCATGTGATCGCCCTGGTTGGCGATCTCGACCGCGCCTACTTCGTCGGCCGCCTGTTCGAGAAGGACATTGGCCTCATCAGGGCGGGCGCGACGGTCGAGGTCCGGCTCAACGCCTTCCCGCGGGTGGTTTTCCCAGGCGTCGTCGAGACCGTCGGCAAGCAGCTCGATGCGGCCGCCAGGACCGTCACTGCCCGCATCGCCATCCAGAACCAGGACGATCTGCTCAAGGCCGGGCTGTTCGGGACTGCGCGCGTCGCCGCACCTGGCGGCGAGCCCGCAGCCTCCCGGCTGGTCGTCCCGGTCGGCGCCATCACCCAGATAGCTGGTCGCGACGTGGTGTTCGTCCAGCAGCAGCCGGGCCATTTCGAGTTGCACCCGGTGACCCTGGGCCGCACGGCCGCAGGCAAAGCCGAGATTCTCGAGGGTCTGCGCGACGGCGAGCGCGTGGTGGTCGACGGCGTCTTCTCGCTCAAGAGCGCGGTGCTCAAGAGCAGCTTCGCCGAGGACGAGTGACGTGCGGCTTCTCTCGGCTGTCATCGAGTGGTCGCTGCGTAACCGCCCGGTTGTCGTCCTCGCCACGCTGGTTCTGGTCGCAGCCGGGCTGGTCTCTGCGGTCCGTCTGCCGCTCGATGCCGTGCCCGATGTGACCAGCAACCAGGTGCAGATCATCACCTCGGCGCCGGCGCTGTCGCCGGTCGAGATCGAACAGTACGTGACCGCGCCGGTCGAGCGCGCGATGTCCGGGATCCCGCGGGTCACCCAGATCCGCTCGGTGTCGAAGTACGGCCTCTCCGTGGTGACGGTCGTGTTCACCGACGACACCGACGTCTATTTCGCGCGCCAGCTCATCCTGGAACGAATGGGCGAGGCCGCGGCCGCCATCCCCGCCGGGTACGGCAAGCCGCAGATGGGACCCATCAGCACGGGCCTGGGCGAGGTGTTTCAGTTCGTGGTGCGCGGCGATGGCAAAACACTCATGGAGCTCGAGGAGACACTCGACTGGTACCTGGGGCCCCAGCTCCGCACGGTGCCCGGCGTGGTCGAGGTCAACAGCATGGGTGGTGAGGACAAGCAGTACCAGGTCATCGTCGACCCGGCCCGACTGCAGGCAGCGGGACTGTCTCTCGCCGAGGTCGCGCACGCCATCGAGCAGACCAATGCCAACGCGGGCGGCGGTTACATCGAGCGCAACCGCGAGCAACTGGTCATCGGCACCGATGGCCTGGTGCGCGGGCTCGATGACTTGCGCTCGGTCGTCGTCGGGGCCACGCCGCAGGGGATTCCCATCACGGTCGCCACGGTCGGCGACGTGCGCTTTGGTCCGCGGCTGCGCCGTGGTGCTTCGTCGATGGACGGGCAAGGCGAGGTGGTGGTGGGCGTGACGCTCATGTTGATGGGCGAGAACGCGCGCTCCGTCACCCAACGGGTCAAAGCCAAGCTCGCTGAACTGACCGCCAGCTTGCCTCCGGGAACACGCATAGAGCCATTCTACGATCGGGCGGCGCTGGTGGACCGGATCATTGCCACCGTCACCTTGAACCTCGCCGAGGGCGCCGCCCTGGTCATCGTGGTGTTGCTGCTCCTGCTGGGCGACTTTCGCGCCGGCCTCATCGTGGCGCTCACCATCCCGCTTTCGATGCTGTTCGCGCTCACGGTCATGACGGCAACCGGCGCGTCGGGCAACCTCATGAGCCTGGGGGCCATCGACTTCGGCCTCATCGTCGACGGCGCGGTCATCATCGTGGACAACGCCGTCCGCCGCCTGGGTGAGCGCCGCCGCGAGCGCGGCGTAACGCTGTCGTCCGCGGAGCGCATCGAGACGGTGCGAATCGCCGCGCTGGAGGTGAGACGGGCGAGTATCTACGGCGAGATCATCATCGCGATGGTCTACATCCCGGTGCTCGCGCTTCAAGGTGTCGAGGGCAAGCTGTTTGGGCCCATGGCGCGCACCGTGCTCTACGCGCTGGGTGGAGCGTTCCTCCTGTCGCTGACGCTGGTGCCGGTGCTGGCGAGCGCATGGCTCGTGCCGCGAGAACAAGAGCGCGAGACCTGGTTCATGCGCAGCCTCGATGCGCTGTTCCGGCCCGTGCTCGGGATCGCGCTGCGCTTCCGCGCTGTTGTCGTGGGCGGGGCGACCCTGCTGGTGGCGGGCGCGGTGTTTCTGTTCTTCCAGATCGGGGCGGAGTTCGTCCCGCAGCTCGACGAAGGTGATCTGCTGGTGGAAGTGCGTCGCTTGCCGGGCGTCGCACTCACCGAGTCGGTCGCCACCGATCGCCGCATCCAGCAGGCTCTGCTCCAGGTTCCCGAGGTCGCGCACGTCGTTTGCAAGACCGGATCCCCAGCGGTGGCCACTGACTCCATGGGCATCGAACAGACCGACGTGTACATCCAGCTCAAGCCGCACGACCGCTGGCGCGACGGCCTGACCAAGGACGAGCTCGCCGAACAGATCTCCCAGGCCATTGCGCGCGAGGTCCCGGAGGTTTCAGCCGCACTGTCACAGCCCATCGAGATGCGCACCAACGAGCTACTGGCCGGCGCCCGCTCGGACGTCGTGATCCAGATCTACGGTCCCGATCTCGCCCTGCTCCAGAAACTTGGGGACCGGGTGGCCACGATCCTGCGCGAGGTGTCTGGTGCCGAGGACGTCCGGGCGGCACAGGCGGCCGGGCTGGGCTACATGCGCATCAAGCCGGATCGCGCGCGGCTGGCGCGGTATGGGCTCACCGTCGCGGACGTGAACATCCTGGCCGAAGCCATGGCCGCCGGCCGTCCCGCTGGCGTGGTGTTCGAGGGCGACCGCCGCTTCGACATGGTGGTCAAGATTGGCCTGCTGCCCGAGGCCGGTGTGGAGGTGTTCCGGGGCCTGCCGCTCAAGGCCGCTACCGGTCAGATCGTTCCGCTTGGTGCCGTGGCGGACGTGATCGTCGAGCGCGGTCCAGCGGTGATCGAGCGCGAGAAGCAGTCGCGCCGCCTGCCCGTCGAGTTCAACGTGCGCGGGCGCGATCTGGTGTCGGTCGTGGCTGGCGCGCAGGCGGCGCTCGCGTCGCAGCTCCAGCTGCCGGTGGGCTACCGGCTCGAATGGGGCGGCCAGTTCGAGAGCTACGAGAGCGCGCGTCGCCGCCTGACCATCGTCGTGCCGGCGGTGTTCGCGCTCATCCTTTTTCTGCTCTGGCTCGCCTTCCGCGCGGTCCGCCCGGCGGTGCTCATCTTCCTCAATGTGCCATTCGCGGTGGTGGGCGGCGTGTTCGCGCTGTGGGTCCGCGGCATGCCGTTCAGCATCTCTGCGGGCGTGGGTTTCATCGCCCTGTTCGGCGTGGCGGTGCTGAACGGGCTGGTGCTGCTGACCTACGCGCGACGCCTGGAGGACGAGGGCGTGCCGCCGGTGGAGGCCATCCATCGCGCCGCCCTTCGTCGGCTGCGCCCGGTCGCGATGACCGCGCTGGTGGCGGCTTTGGGCTTCCTCCCGATGGCCCTGTCGACCTCGCCCGGCAGCGAGGTGCAACGGCCTCTCGCCACCGTCGTGATCGGCGGCCTGTTCACCGCCGCGACGCTGACGCTGCTGGTGCTGCCGGCGGTGTACCAGATGCTCGCGGGTCGCTTCGGGGCAACCGGACGCCCTCTTGGAGTATCGTCGCCGCTCGAATGACGGAGCTGGTGAAGTACTTCGACCCGCAGCCGGACGTGGCTTCGTGCGAGCTTTGCGAGTAGCTGTTCGACGGCTACGGGGGCCTGGGCTAAATTCCTTCGCGTGAAGCCCTTTCTCGACGACGATTTTCTGCTCGATAACAAGACCGCGTGCGCTCTGTACCACGAGGTCGCCAGTCGCCAGCCCATCGTCGACTACCACAACCACCTGCCGCCCGATCAGATCGCGGGCAACCACCGCTTTCGCTCCCTGACCGAGATCTGGCTCGACGGCGATCACTACAAGTGGCGGGCGATGCGTGCCGACGGTGTGGCCGAGCGTTTCATCACCGGCGATGCTTCCGACGCCGAAAAGTTTGACGCCTGGGCGAAGACGGTGCCGGCCACGGTGCGCAACCCGCTTTATCACTGGACGCACATGGAGCTGGCGTTCCCGTTCGGGGTCAAGGGCACGCTGCTCGACGGACGCAGCGCGCGTGGCATCTACGATCGGTGCAACGCGCTCCTGGCCGGCGACGACTTCACGGCGCAGGGGCTTCTGCGCCAGTACAAGGTCCAGGACGTCTGTACCACCGACGATCCCACGGACTCGCTCGAACATCACATCGCGCACGCCAAGAACCCGAAGGCGTACACCAAGCTGTACCCGACGTGGCGGCCCGACAAGGTGCTGGGTGTGCACGAACTGGTCGCGTTCAATCAGTGGGTGGGCAAGCTGGAAGCGGCGGCGGGTGCTTCGATCTCGAACTACGTCGATCTGCTGTCCGCGCTCAAGCGGCGGCACGACTTCTTCCACGCCACGGGCTGTCGATCCTCGGACCACGGACTCGACCATCTGTGGGCGGCGCCGTACACAGACGCCGAAGTCACCGTCGCGTTCGCCAAGGCGCGCGCGATGCAGCCTTTGTCGCCCGACGAGATCGCGAAGTACCGCTCGGCGCTGCTGCACGAGATGGCGCTGTGGGATCATGCGCGCGGCTGGGCGCAGCAGTTCCATCTGGGGGCGATGCGCGGCAACAACACGCGCCTGTCACGCGCGATTGGTCCGGATACCGGATTCGATTCGGTGGGCGACTTTCCGCAGGGCGCGGCGCTCGGCCGCTTCCTCGACAGGCTTGACACCACCAACCAGCTCGCCAAGACGGTGCTCTATAACCTGAACCCGGCCGACAACGAGCTGTTCGCCACGGTGGCGGGCAACTTCAACGACGGGGTGATCCCCGGCAAGATGCAGTTCGGCGCCGCGTGGTGGTTCCTCGATCAGCAGGACGGCATGACCCGGCAGCTGAACACGCTGTCTAACATGGGCCTGTTGGCGCGCTTCATCGGCATGCTGACCGACTCGCGTAGCTTTCTGTCGTTTTCGCGCCACGAGTACTTTCGCCGCCTGTTGTGCAACCTGCTCGGCACCGATGTCGAGAACGGACTCTTGCCCAACGACCGCGGATTGCTCGACCCGCTCATTCAGGACATCTGCTTTCGCAACGCCCGGGCCTACTTCGGGTTCAACGCGGCATGAAGAAGCGAGCTCGCCTGTCGCACCTGGATGACTCCGGGCGTGCGCGTATGGTGGATGTGGGCGGCAAGACCGAAACCCACCGCATCGCGATCGCCACCGCCGCGGTGATCATGGCGCCGGCGACCTTGAAGCTGGTCGTGGAGGGCACCGGCCAGAAGGGCGATGTGTTCGCGACCGCGCAACTGGCGGCGATCCAGGCGCTCAAGCGCACGGCTGAATGGATCCCGCTGTGCCATCCGGTGCGCCTGGTTGGCACCGACGTGACCTTGACAGCCGATCGGCGGTTGCCCGGGGTGCGCATCCGGGTCGAGGTTCATGCCTTCGATCGCACCGGGGTCGAGATGGAAGCGATGACCGGGGCCGCCGTGGCCGCCCTGACCGTCTATGACATGGTCAAGGGCGTCGAGCGCGGGGTCACCATCGGCGACCTACGCCTGGAAGAGAAAAGCGGCGGGCGCTCGGGGCCCTGGCGGCGGGCGTAGCGGGCGTAGCGGAAAGCGCTGGAGTTTGTCGGCCGCGCGCGCTATCGAAACAGCGGGGCAACCATGAGCACCGTCGAACACGCCAAGATCGTCATCATTGGGTCAGGACCGGCCGGCTACACCGCCGCCATATACGCCGCCCGAGCCAGCCTCGAGCCGGTTCTGTATGAAGGTGGCGGCGCGCTCATCGAGCCGATGACTCTGCCCGGCGGGCAGCTCATGATCACCACCGAGGTCGAGAACTACCCGGGCTTCCCCAAGGGCGTGCAGGGGCCCGAATTGATGGACCTGTTCAAGCAGCAGGCGGCGCGCTTCGGCACGCGCATCCGCACCACCGATGTGACCGCCGTCGATCTGTCGGCCCGACCATTCAAGATCACGGCCGGCGACGAGACCATCATGGCCGACGCGTGCATCATCGCGACCGGAGCATCGGCCAAGTGGCTGGGCATCCCGTCAGAGCCGAAGTTCCAGAACTACGGCGTATCCGCCTGCGCCACCTGCGACGGGGCGCTGTTCAAGGGGCGCGAGCTCATGGTGGTCGGCGGCGGTGACACCGCGATGGAGGAGGCCAGCTTCCTAACTCGGTTCGCCACCAAGGTGAGCCTGATACACCGGCGCGAGGAGTTTCGCGCGTCGAAGATCATGCTCGAGCGCGCGCGCAAGAACCCCAAGATCACGTTCGTGCTCAACGCCGCCATCGAGGAAATTCTGGGCGACGTGCCCAAGCCTGGCGTCACCGGCGTGCGTCTAAAGAACACCAGGACCGGCGAGATCTGGGAGCAGGCCTGCGGTGGTGTGTTCGTTGCCATCGGTCACGAGCCGAACTCGCACATCTTTCGCGGCGTGCTCGACATGGATGAGAACGGGTACCTGCTGACCCAGGCTGGCTCGACGCGTACGAAGATTCCGGGCGTGTTCGCGTGCGGGGACGTCGCTGACCACATCTACCGCCAGGCCGTCACGGCAGCCGGCACCGGCTGCATGGCGGCCATCGACGCGGAACGCTTCCTGGCACACTGAGGACATCCATGGCCGACCCGGTGAAAAAGCAGATCAGCTGTCCCTCGTGCGGCCAGGTGGCGGAGGTCCGACTGATTCCTGGCGGTGAGGCGCACACCTGGCACTGCCCCCACTGCAAGAAGTTCCAGACCTCCGATGCAGCCGCGGTGGCTGCCGCTGCCGTCGTCGGCGAATGAGAATATTGCTGCCGTGAGCGACACCGACGTGGCCGCGCCCCAGATTGCCCCGAATTCGGGCGCAGGCGCAGGCGCAGGCGCTTCCGAGCCCCCTGCGGCCGCGACGGCAGATGTGGCGGCGTTGCTGGCGCGGGTCAACCTGTTCGCCGGGCTACCGCCGGTCTACCTGCGTCGCGTCGCCGCGCTCGGTGAGATGGTGCCGTTCGCCAAGGGCACCCAGATCTTCGCGGAGGGCGCGCCGGGCGACAAGGTGTACCTGATCGCGGAAGGGGCGGTGCGCATCGGCCGGCAAGTGTCGGGCATGGGCGAGGAGGCCCTGGCCGTGTTGCAGGCCGGCGACTACTTCGGCGAGATGGCGCTCATCGACGACTTTCCCCGCAGCGCCGACGCCACCGCGCACGAGAATTGCCGCCTGTTCGTGATTGGCAAGCAGCAACTGCAGGACCTGCTGTTCGTCGATCGCGATCTGGCCTACGATCTTTTGTGGTCGTTCGTGCGCACGCTGTCGGGGCGGCTGCGCGGATCCAACGACAAGATGACCTTCCTCGCCGTGACGTCGAAGTTCTAGTCGGCTTGATCTGGCCGATACGATCGCCGCCGTTCTGGCCGACGCCGCCAGGGTTGTTCCCGCCTGTCGAGCATACTAATATTATAGGCATGCTTACCAAGCGGCTGACCAAGATCGGGGATAGCACAGGGCTCGTCATCGATCGTCCATTGCTTGATCTCCTGGGCCTCGACCGAGGCGACGAGGTCCAGCTTCGTATCGAGAAGGACAAGCTCATCGTCGAGCGGGCCGACGAGGTCGCCACGGCCGAAAAGCGCCGCGCGCAGCTCGACAAGGCGAAGGCACGCATGCACGCCAACATCGGTGGGACCCTCCGGAAGCTCGCCAGGTGATCGAGGATCCGGAGTTTCTTTCGGTCGACGACGTCCTCGACCTTCACCGGGATCAGATCGAGCGGTACGGGGGCGACCCAGGCCTTCGCGATCGCGGGTTGATTGAGGCCGCGGTCGCGATGCCGCAGCAGTCGTTCGGCGGGCAGTTCCTCCACGCCGAGCTCTTCGAGATGGCGGCGGCGTACGCCTTCCATCTCGCGGAGAGCCAGGGATTTGTCGATGGCAACAAGCGCACCGGACTTGCCGCCGCGTACGTGTTTCTCTCGCTGAACGGCTACAGCCTCTCGCGTGACGAGGAGCGACTCTACGACGCGATGATCGCGATCGGGACGCATCGGCTCGACAAGGCTGGTCTCGCGAACGTGTTCCGCGAGTGCTCCGTTCCCGACGACGAAATCTAGGCGCGGGTTTTGGACGCGGGTCTACCCCGCGGCGGCATCCTCACCAGACTCGGAGGGCGCCCTTCGGGCATGGGCGAGGCTGCCTGTCGATCGCGATCTGGCCTACGATCTTTTGTGGTCGTTCGTGCGCACGCTGTCGGGGCGGCTGCGCGGATCCAACGACAAGATGACCTTCCTCGCCGTGACGTCGAAGTTCTAGTCGGCTTGATCTGGCCGGCGCGGCATGCTAGCCGATGCCGGGCCATTGACCCGGATGCCAAGAAGATGCTGCGCGCCGCCGGTACCACCGGTGCCATCGGCCTGGAGGTAGCGATGGCGATCGCCGTTGGCTACTTCGGCGGAGAGTTTCTCGACCACAGATTTCACTCGACACCGTGGCTGAAATGGATAGGGTTCGCCGCGGGCACCGGCGCCGCGATAAAGGCCCTGATGCGCGTCACCCGCCAGTACAACAAGTCCCTGCAAGAAGACCAAAACAAGTGACAGGCCCATCGATCGCCGCCCCGCTCGCCGGTGCTGAGAGGACCAACGCCGCCCTCGCGGTGTTCGTCACGGCAGCGTGCGGGCTCGCCTGGGGGCGTGCCGGCCTTATTGCCGCGGGCCTGGGCGCCCTGCTGTCGGTGGTGAACCTGTGGGCCACGTTGCGCCTCGCCGGCCACGCGGTCGCCGGGGCCGAGGAAGGTACCCGCGGTTTGGCGGGCGACCTGACCGCCGGCCTGGTGCTCAAGATGGGCGCGCTATTCATCATCCTGTGGCTGGCTCTGCGGGTGGGCAAGCTTGACGTGTTGCCGCTTGGGCTGGGGCTGTCGGTGTTCGCGGTCTCGCTGCTGGTGTTCGGCTTGTGGACCGGCGTGCGCGACCGCGCGGAGGAAACCTAGGCGATGGGCCCGCACGCCACCTGGTTCGATTTCTTTCCCGGCTACGATGGTCTGCGTGGCGAGCTGCAGCAGTCGCTTGGCCGCAAGTGGACCTGGCAGGTGTTCCAGTCAACCCATTTCGAGATCAGCCACAGCCTGTTCGCCATCCTGGTTGTGGCGCTGCTGTCCGTGGGGGCGCTGGCTTATAGCGCCACAGTCAGCCGCGGTGGCGACACCGCGTTGTTGCCGCCGCCGAAGTTCAATCTGCGCGCCCTGTTCGAGGGCCTGGCCGACATGGTGTTCGGCCTGCTCGAAGGCGTGATGGGCGAGAAGAACGCGCGCAAGTATCTGCCGTTCCTGGGCAGCTTCTTCTTCTTCATTCTGTTCTCCAACCTCATCTCGCTGATCCCGGGCTTTCGCGCGCCCACCGACACCTTGAAGACCAACCTGGCGCTGTCCGGGCTGGTGTTCCTGGCCACCCATGTGCTCGGCTTCAAGGAACACGGTCTGCACTACCTGGAGCAGTTCACCGGTCACCTGCCGATCAAGAGCCCGCTTGTCGTGTTGGTGCCGCTGATGTTCGCCATCGAGGTCATCAGCCACCTGGTGCGGCCCGCGTCGCTGGCCATTCGTCTGATGGCCAACATGTTTGCGGACCACACCGTCGCCCTGGTGTTCTTCGGCCTGATACCGCTGGTGGTACCGGTGCCGTTCCTGCTCCTGGGCGTGTTCGTGTGTGTGGTTCAAGCGATCGTCTTCACGCTGATGTCGTCCGTCTACATCAGCATGGCCGTGGCTCACGAAGAACACTGAGAAGAATTGGACTGAAGGAGGATCTCGACATGTCTCGCATCATCAAGTTCGCTTTCGCATTTTTCACTTTCTCTGGCGCTTTGCTGGCGACCGGAACCGCGTTCGCGGCTGACGGAGCCGGCGGCGGCGGCGGCTCGTTCCTGGCCATCGGCGCCGGGCTCGCCATCGGCCTCGCTGCTCTGGGCGGCGGCCTCGGACAGGGGCGGGCGGCGGCTTCTGCGCTGGAGGGCATCGCTCGCAACCCGCAGGCCTCGGGCAAGATCTTCACGCCGATGATCATCGCCCTGGCGCTGACCGAATCGCTGGTGCTGCTGGCGTTCCTTATCGCCAACGGCCTGTCGGGCAAGATCTGACGCTGCTGGACCGGGGCTCGATGCGCCCGGGACGATAGTCATGGCGATTTCGTGTGGCATCGTCGGCCTGCCGAACGTCGGCAAGTCGACGCTATTCAATGCCTTGTCGGCGGCGGGCGCCGCGGTGGCGAACTATCCGTTCTGCACCATCGAGCCCAATGTGGGCGTCGTGCCGGTGCCCGACCCCCGGCTCGACGCGCTGGTGAAGCTTTACAAGCCCAAGTCGGTGGTCGGGGCGACGGTGAATTTCGTCGACATCGCGGGTCTGGTGCGCGGCGCTTCGAAGGGCGAGGGCCTGGGCAACCAGTTCCTCGCGACCATCCGTGAGGTGGACGCCATCTGCCACGTTGTGCGTTGCTTCGAGGATGGCAACATCATCCACGTCGACAACCGCATCGATCCGGTGGCTGACGTGCAGACCATCGACACCGAGCTGTGCCTCAAGGATCTGGAGTCGATAGACAAGCGCATCGAGCGGGCCAAGAAGGCGCTCAAGGGGCCCGCGCCCAAGGAAGAGAAGCCGACGCTCGACGTGTGCGAGCGCGTGCGCAAGGCCCTTGACGCGGGCCTGCCGGTGCGCGCGCAAGGCCTGTCGGAGGAGGAGCTTGCGCTTATCAAGGACTGCTTCCTGCTGACGCAGAAGAAGGTGTTCTTCGTCGCCAACGTGTCCGAGAAACAGCTGCCGACCATCGAGACCGACGCCCTGGTCGCGGCCCTGCGCGCCCACGCGGCCACACAGGGCTCACCGGTGGTTCCGATCTGTGCAGCCACCGAGGCTGAGATCGCGAGCCTGGACGCCGCTGACCGCCCCGCGTTCCTGGACAGCGTTGGCCTCAAGGAGCCGGGCCTGCACGCGGTCGCGCGCACCGCCTACAAGATTCTCGATCTCATCACGTTCCTGACCGCCGGTGAGGACGAGTGCCGCGCCTGGACCGTCAAGCGTGGCGCGCGCGCTCCCCAGGCCGCTTCAGCCATCCACACCGACTTCGAGCGCGGCTTCATCAAGGCCGACGTCATCTGGTGGGAGGATCTGATCAAGCTCGGTTCCGAGGCTGCTTGCCGCGCCGCCGCCAAGCAGGCCATCGAGGGCAAAGACTACGTCGTCCGCGACGGCGACGTGATCCACTTCAAGTTCAACGTGTAGCGGGGGTGGGCGTTGGTGGATGTTGGACTGCAGCGCCGGGCCCCGCTCGCGGTGCTGCTGATCGGCGTTTGCGTGAGCGGCGCTTGTGGGCCAGCCGATCCGGATCCGCCCTACGTTTC
>JANPCZ010000067.1:0-1739 GCA_031431215.1 Myxococcales bacterium | reverse complement strand
CTCGGGATGCAGGGACCACCGGCGGATCGTCGGGAGGGGCCGCTGGCGCGCGAGACGCCGGATCTTCGACCGATGCCGGCCCCGTCGCTGCTGGTGGCATGTGGAACTTCGACATGGACACCGTCGGCATGTTGCCGATGGGTTTCACCAACGACTTTGGTATGTGGAGCGTCGCCGCAGATCCGATGGCTCCCAGCCAAAAGAACGTTCTGGCGCAAACGGCGAAATCAGCAGCAGCCCAGTTCAACCTGGCGATGGTGGCGGGTAACTACGGGGATCTAGAAGTCACCGTCAAACTCCGCTCTGTCGCCGGCGTGACCGACCAAGGCGGTGGACTGGTGTGGCGCGCGAAAGACGCCGGGAATTACATGGTTGTTCGCTACAACCCCATCAGCGCGACGGCGTCTCTCGACGTTCGCAAGATGGTCAACGGCGTCCGGACCGTCCTCAAGGAGGCGAATCCCCCAAAGACCGGCGGCTGGAACACCCTGAAGGTCGTCACGAAGGGACCGAACTACACGGTATTCCTGGATGGCATGATGCTGATCGATGGCATGGACACCACCATCACCGGGGCTGGCCGCATCGGGCTTTGGACCAAGGCCGACGCACAGACAAACTTCGACGATCTGTCGGTCAAGCCGCTCTAGCCGTTAACGCTGGAAAAGGGCAGGCGCTCGCCTGCCCGGTTAGCTCTTCGGCAGGTATTTCGCCTCCGCGGCAGCCAGTTCGGGCTCGCCCTGCAGGCGGAACACCTCGGCGACCGACGCGATCCGGTCCTTGACCGACGACAGCGAGCGCTCTCGCTGGATGGTCGCGGCCACGTCCTTCATCGCTGTTTATCGCGGAACGAAGCAGGTGATTCGCCCAGATGACCAGGCTCACGCCCGCGCGCTCGAACACCTCGACGGGCGTGCGGTGGTACATGGTCGGCACGATCACGACCGGACCCTGCTTGGGGGCGGTGCTTTCAAGGCCACTTTTCCGCCTAGCGCCTGTCGCATCGGGTGTGTGTTCGGCAACTTCTCTTCTGTCAACTGGGCGGTCATCGGCGTCAGATGATGCCCGAAAGCGTTCTCGGCCCGCTGGCGTGCAGAGCTCGAGGCCGAAGTCACGGGTCTGCACCAGCTGCGGCTTGAATCCGACGATGGCAGCCGGCTCTGGGTCGACGAGCAACTGCTCATCGATCAATGGAAAGGCGCACCCAACGACAGTTCGATGAACGTCAACCTGGTAGCTGGCCGGCGCTACGTCGTGCGCGCCGAACTCTATAGCTCGGGCGGCAGTGCCCACATCAAGCTGAGCTGGTCCGCGCCCGGCCTCCCGTCACAGCTGGTGCCGCAGAGCCGCTTCTTTACGGCCCCATGAAATCGGCAAGCCTGGCGCTGGCGACCGTGGCAGCGCTTTTGCCCAGCGCCGCGGTCGCGCAGCCGGCCGAGGCTCGCCGACCGGTCACGCAGGCGCTTCGGTTGCAGGTGGAAGGCACCTGCCTTGAACACGCGTCGCTGGCGGAACGCATCGAACGCTGGATCGGCAACATCGGTGTCGCGCGCGATCTGCAGATCGACCTGCAGGGCCGCGAGACCCCACGCGTGGCACTGGTCTTGACGTTGTCGCGCGCCGAGGCGGCACCCGCGCTACGACGGTTGCAGTTCGAGCCGGGCACCTGCGAAGGTCTCCGCGAGGCGGTCAGCCTGGTGGTCGCGATGGCCCTCGACGCCGCCGCGGTGTCGCGAACG
>JANPCZ010000066.1:0-13424 GCA_031431215.1 Myxococcales bacterium | reverse complement strand
CAGGCCTTTCTTGAGGTATCGCGGCAGGTACGCTGCCGGGGCTTCCAGCGGCGTATGCGGAGCGTTGAAGGCTACGTATGCGAAGAACGGCCTACCACCCTGACGCTTCAGGAAATCGATCGCGGCCGACGCGATCAGATCGCTGACGTAGCCCGAGGTCTTCTCGGGACGCAGCGTTGGCAAGGACGCGCTGCCGCCGCTTCGGTAGAGCGTCGGATTGAGATAGTGATCGCCGCCCGGCGGGTCCGAAGTCTGCCCGATACCGCCGCCCTTGATGGTCAGCGCCTCGTCGAAACCCTGGTCCACGCAGCGCAACGGGTAGTTGTCGCCGAGGTGCCACTTCCCGAACAGGCCGGTGTGGTAGCCGGCAGCGCGCAGGCGCTCAGCGAGCGTCACTTCGTCGCCGCGCATGAGCGAGCGGCCAAGGAAGGTGTCGACCACGCCGGTTCGGTAGTTGTAGCGGCCGGTCAACAGGCTCGACCGCGTGGGCGAGCAGACCGGCGAGACATGAAAGCGCGAGAACTGGACGCCCTCCTGCGCCAGGCTATCCAGGTGCGGCGTTTCGATGTCGCGGTTGCCATGAATCCCCAGATCGCCGTAGCCCTGATCGTCGGTCATCACGAGCAGGACGTTGGGAGGGCGGCCGGCTCCGTGCGCAGGGTCAGTGGGCGAGGGTGCCCGTCCGGCGCAACCCACAGTGATCGCCAGCGCCGCGACAAGAACCGGCGAAAACCGGACCCTCCACGCTCGTCGGATGGGCTTTGTCGCGGGTAAGAAGCATTCCGTTAGCTTGGTCGGCATCGGCGTCAGATGATGCCCGAAAACGCCGCGGTCTGCGTGCGTGCCGCTGTCAAAGTTCTCGCAGAAAATGCGACTTGGGTCACTAGCCTTCAATTGTGGTTGGGAGCGCTTGCTTCATAGTAGGCCTTGCTGATGCGGCGGATCATGCCGTCGGCCTTGGTCATCACGAACAGATTCCCCGTATGTTCATCGTAGCCGATGCGCAGGTGCGCCCGGTTGAGATGGGCCAGGGTCATCAAGCTGGTTGGCTTGCCATCTTTGAAAATGTTCAAAGCATAGACCGTCGAGTCGGAAAGAGTGGCGTCGAGATTCATGTAGAAAAGTTTTCCGCTAACGATATCACCGAAGATATATTTATTACGCAGCTCTGGGATCGGGCCTTGGTAGACAAAGCCGCCGCTGATGGCTTTACCATCCTGGTGGTCGAACTGACCGAAAGGCTTGCCATAGGGGGTGAGCATCGCGGGTGGGACGGTGAACACGATCTTCGCGTCGGCCTTGGTGTCGATGCCGAATTGACCTTCGATCTTGCTCCAGCCGTAATCGCCGCCTTTTTCGATGATGTTTATCTCTTCGACATTTGATTCACCGATATCAGCGACGATCATGCGTAAGCCGCTGGTGGTGTCCCAACACATGCGGTGAGGATTGCGAAAACCGTAGGCCCAGATTTCTTTGCGTACGGCTGGATCGGAGTCGTGAGCAAAGGGATTGCTGGCGGGAATGCCATAGTGACCGTTTGCGCCATCAGTGCCACTCGGATCAATATGCATCAGGGTGCCCAGTAGTGAACGGGTATCGTGACACAGTTCGGGCATCTTCAGGTTGTTGGCTCCGCCATCGCCGCAGCCGATGTAGAGCATGCCGTAGTCAGGATCGGATTCGGTCACTGGCGCAAAATTAATGTCCTGAAAGCCGTGGGCCGTGGAAGGCGTGTTGACTCGCAAGACTTCACGGGATTTGCCGGTGAAAACCCGGGCGGTCACGTTTTCGATCTTCCATTCGCTGAGGACCCATTGTAGCGGAGCAATAATTGAGGCGGGAAAAGCGCCCGCGTTAATGGCGAGTTTACCGGTGGGTAGTTCTGCATGACTGGTGTAGAAAAGTCCGTTGGCCATAAAATCTGGATGAAACGCAAAACTCCCTAGGCCGGTGCCGATGCCCGGTTCAAAAACGAAATCCGGGAAGTATTTCCGGAGGCTGAGAAACACTGCCGGCTGCTGATCTTGGGGCACGCGATAGATGAGCCCCATCTGGTCGCTGACAAGGACAGTGCCGTGCTCGGTTGGGTGGGCGCGGAGCGTGGCGATGCCCTTGTCGGGGGGGTGCTGTGCTTGGGGTAAAATTTGCCGGTAATCCTCCAGTTCAATGATGAGACCGGTATTCTTTACTGGAGCGACTATGCGATCGGCGCTGGTGTAGCGTCGATTGGGTGGCACTTGAAAGGGAGTGATCTTTCCTGCTGTTTCCTGGCTGATATACGCGAGAATTGCTGTGAGCTGATCTTGGGTCAGGAAATTAAACGGTGGCATGACGACCTTGTAACGGTCGTTCAAAGCGTTGGCGCGCACGTCGCCTGCGGCTATGGCCTGAGCGGGATCTTGGACAAAGGCGAGCAGGGCATTCTTGGACATCAGGCTGGTGATGCCACCCAAGGGTGGGCCGATCGTATCCTCCCTTAGCGCGTGACAGGACACGCAAAACTGGGAAAAGAGTGCCTTGCCGCTGCTCAGCGTCGCGGGGTTGGTGGGGTATCGGGCGCTAGCTGTGTCCGATGTTCCGGTTGCACAGGTGAGCAACGGCAGTGTGAGCCAAATGGCCACGGCAATGCGCGGCGGGAAACCATGGAGGCGGCGAGGTAATGAGCCGAGGGAGTATTTCATTCCGATCGAAAGACGAGCGATGGTCTTGGAGGTTCAAGCATGAGGAGGCATGGACAAGCACCCACTGGAAAGTCACTCCTGGCTGCGTGACGCGCCTACCACCATACCCTGCCATTCGCTCGGATGATGAGGGTGCCATCGTGCCGCGGCTTCCGGCGCTTCCTACTCCGCGGCTTCGTCAAGGTACGTGGCGAGTGGGCACTGATCGCGATGTCCCACAACCTGCTCAGGCTGCACGGGGCCTGGATGGCGGTGTAACGTCCCGGCCCGGTGTCGCCTGCCTCGGCTGACCCGCCCGCCGATGGGCCGAGAGGGGCACATGAACGTGCCCCGCCGCCGCGCGGACCGTTACGGCCACAGGCTGCTAGGGCCGCGGTCGATGTCACGCTTGACGTCGGAGGACCCGCGCGAGCTGCGGCAGCGACCAGCCAAGGTTTCAGCGCGGACACGCGGGGCCGTGGTGTCGTCGACAAGAAGCGTCAACCTGGCTGTCACGAACGGCGTTGACTTGCCGCCTGGAGTGGGACAAAACTACTACGGAAAATCGTTTTAGCTACGAGAACCATAGACTGGAGTCCAATCATGAAGTTGGCTGCTTTGGCCTTGGGTGGATTTTTCGTTTTCACCGCGTGCGCAGCAGGCGGTGACGGCCCAGGCGCCGGGTTACCCTCGGGCACCGGAGGCGGTACCGGCTCGGGAGCTGCTGGCGCTGGTGTCCCGCGCGATGCAGCCGCAGCCGCAGCCGAGGCTGGAGGCGGCGCGGGATCCAGAGGCAGTGGTGCTGGAGGCTCAAATAGCGCGGGCGCCAGCGGAGGTGCGGGTGTTTCGGCGCCGGGCGGCCCGGCATCGGAGATCAAACGCCCGGACGACAGTCCCGCCGACCAGACCAAGAAGGTGAAAGTCTTCATTCTCATGGGCCAGTCGAACATGGTCGGCATGGGCGACATCGAACCGGCGGGCAAACCCGGCACGCTCACCACGCTCGCCAAGACGGAAAAGCGGTATCCCTTTCTCCTTGATGATGCCGGGCAGTGGACGAAGCGGAAGGACGTCTACTACTACGATGCCCGAGTGAAGAAAGGCGGCCCGCTCACCGCGACCTCGAACGGTGCAGCCATCGGGCCGGAACTTGGCTTCGGCTTCGTCATGGGCCAGGTCCTCGATGAGCCGGTGCTCGTTTTGAAGAGCTGCATCGGCAACCGCGCCCTCGGCTGGGACCTCCTGCCGCCGGGCAGCGAGCCATTCCAGGCGGAGGTCACCGATCGCGGCGCAAAAATCACCAGAACTTACGCAGGCTACAAGGACACGCCGGAATGGTGGGTCGAGGGCCAGCCGAAGCGGGTGGTGAACTGGTACGCGGGTAAGCAATACGACGACGACATGACCAACGCGAAGGCTGCGCTCGCCGATTTCGCAAAAATTTACCCGGACTACAAGGGCCAGGGCTACGAAATCGCCGGTTTCGTCTGGTTTCAGGGATTCAGAGACAGCTCAGAGCCCGTCTATGCGTCACGGTACGAGAAAAACCTCGAGCGCCTCATCATGACGCTGCGGAAAGACTACGCCGCGCCGAACGCAAAATTCGTCGTTGCGACGGGCTGCGGAAACCCTGGGCGCGAGGGGTTGGGCTTGCAAGTCGCCGAAGCCCAGCTCGCCATCGCCGACACGAAAAAATATCCCGCGCACGCCGGCAACGTGAAGGCCGTGGATTCGCGCGACCTTTGGCGCGAGGCGAACGTCTCGCCAGCAAACCAGGGCTACCACTACAACCGAAACGCCGAGACGTTCCTCGAAACTGGCATTCGACTCGGCTGGGCGATGGCGGACCTGCTCGGGACATCAAAGTAAACAGGGTCGGTCGGTTTTTCGGCGGCCCTATTTCTAACCAAGGCGGGCCAGCGGCAATAGATACGTTCGGCTTCTCCAACCCGAGAAGGGAACTAGATGTGCCGCTCGATTAGCTGTTTGTCCGTCGCGCTTGCTTTCATCCTGACCATTCCGACCTTTGCTGGACGCGCGCTGGCTTTGCCGCCCAACGTGGCCACCTCCGCCGAGCTGCGCGCGGCGTTTGCCGCGGCCAAGCCAGGAACGACGATTACCCTTGCCCCGGGCGCCTACGCCCTCGACGCGCCGCTTGCCACGACGGTGGATGGCACCATGGCTGCGCCGATCAAACTGACCTCCAACAAGGCTGACGGCGTGCGGCTCGATTTCAGCTCCGCCGACGGCCTGGTCGTCGCGAACGCCTATTGGATCTTCGATGCCATATGGCTCAACGGGACGTGCGCGAATTGCGAGTCCACCGGTATTCGCGTGCGGCCCATGGCTAGCCACCTCAGCGTGCACGGCTCGCGATTCACGAACTTCGCCTTCGGAATCAGGGGCGAGCGCACCCAGGAGGCCGAACCAGCAGACATCCTGGTCGATACCAACGAGTTCTTGAATCCACGCTTGGCCGCCGGAGGAACGCCGCTCGACCTTTTCGGTGGCAAACGCTGGCACATCATCGGCAACTACCTCCATGACTATACCGGCGCGCAGAAGCACGCGGGCATCTCGGTCTCTGGCGGAGCGTCCGATGCACTCATCGAGCGGAATCTCATCGTGGGCAACAAAGATCAGCCCGCCGGGGGGACTTCGGTTGGGTTTTCGCTGGGCGGCGCTGATACCACCCCAGCCAGCTGCGCCGCCGACAACCGGGGCGCAGCCTCCTGCATCTGCGAGGTGTTGGCGGGCAGGGTTCACAACAACATCGTTGTTCGAACGACCGGGCACGGCACTCTGATCAGTCGCGCTTGCGGCACTGCGGTTCTGCTCAACACCCTCTATCTGACGACGCCGGGGCTCGAAGTCGTGGCGCCTGGACCGACCGGCACCCTCGTCGTGAAATTCAACGTCATGAGCGGAGCCATGACCGGAGCCATGGCAACCTTGAACAAGGTGGGCGTCGGCGGTCCCGCCCTCAAGATGTATTACAAGGATCCTGACAACCTCGATTTTTCCACCGGCGCTGCCGACGGCCCGATCAACGACCTGCAGCCAGCCATCCCCGAAGTGAAAGACGACTACCTCGGTGATCTCCGCAATCGGACGCTCGACTGGGGTGCAGTCGAGCTCAAAGTCGGTACGCGGGCAACGTGGCCCTGGCCCGGCACAGCTCTCATCGGCGCCGGGATGGGGCCTGCGGGTGGGACCGGCTCGCCGCCGTCGGACGCTGGGCTCGTCCCGGTCGATGCCCAAACCGCCGACGCCGGACAAAGCGCGGATGGCCGGAACCCGGTCACCAATGCGGACTCGGGTGCTCAAGGCGCCGGGGGCAGCGGAACCGGGGGAACGAACGTCGGAATGGGCGGTAGCGGGGTGAGCGGTAGCGGGGCGGGCGGTGCCGGGCAGGTCGCTACCGGAGACGGTGGTAGCAACAGGAACGCTGGCAATTCGTCGGACGGGGGTTGCGCCTGCCGGCTGGCCTCTCATTCTCCTCGCTCGATCTCGGGCGCAATGCTGCTGGTGCTCGGAATCGTGGCGACCTACGAGCGCCGTCGGCGTCGAGCGATTCTCTTGGCTTCGCAGGGTGGCTAACTCCGGATCTTTTCCCGGTCCTTCGCGGCGAGCTCGATCGCAGCCGTCGCCATGGGCGACTCCGTCCGTCTACGGCTGCCGCGAATTGCCTTCATCTGCTGCGCTCCTTCCGAGGTGCCGCAGAATTTCTGGAACCATCACGAGCCACCGGGTCGTGCAGCAGAGCCCGCAGGGCCAGGCGCGCCCTCACGTGGTGGATGTCGCTCGCCACGTTGTGGCGCTCCGCCGGGTCATGGTCGTGGTCGTACAGCTCGACGCCGTGCCGGCCCTCGTCCCACTCGGTGTAGCGGTAGCGTTCGGTCCGCACAGTGCGACCGAGGAACGCGCCGCGCGACACCACGCTGGTGGCCGCGTTCTTCCACGGCAGGTCGGGAGCCGCGAGCAGGGGCCCGAAGCTGCGCCCCTCGAGCCCAGGCGGCGCCTGCAGCCCAGCCAGATCCGTCAGCGTCGGGAAGATGTCGACCAGCTCGACCAGCCGCCGGGTCGTGCGCCCGCCTGTCTTCATGCCGGGGATGCGCACCATCAACGGGACGCGGGTTGCCAGCTCGAAGAGTGTGTCCTTGTTCCACCACCCCCGCTCCCCAAGATGGTATCCGTGGTCGCTGGTCACCACGACGACTGTGTTGTCCGCCATCCCGAGCCGATCGAGAGCGCCCAGCACCCGCCCGAGCTGCGCATCGGTGAACGAGACGCCCGCGTAGTAGGCGCGCATGAACTCACGCCGATCACGATCGTCGAAGGGGAAACGATTGGCGGACGGAATGGCTGACGGCGGATCGGCGGCAGGTCCGTGCCGATCTGTCGGAGGGGCGAGCCGGTCGAGCGGGTAAAGGCCGAAGTAGGCGCGCGGGGCGATGAACGGGTCGTGCGGTCGCCGGAAGCCGACTGCGAGGAACAGCGGTGGATCGCCTGCCTTCCGCCGCTCAAGAACCCTGAGCGCCTCGGTAGCCGCCTGTCCGTCCGGATGGTGCTCGTCGGGTGCGTCGGAGGCGACCCAGCGACACCAGGGCAGGGACGCAAGAAGCTGGCGTCCCTCGCCCACGTCGTACCCGGCGACTCCTCCGGGCACGGAGGCTTCGTCCCAGGCCTCGGGATCGTCGAACGCGGGCCCGTCATGGAAGACCTTACCGATCTTCACGGTGTGATAGCCGGCCCGCCGGAAGTGCCGTGGCAACGTCAGGGCCTCTGGGATCTTTTTTCGGTACGGCGTCTTGTTGTCGAAGATCCCGAACGTCTCCGGACGCAGGCCGGTCAGGAGCGAGATGCGCGACGGGTTGCACACCGGGTACTGCGCGTAGGCGTGCTCGAAGCGCAGGGCGCCGGCCGCGAAGGCGTCGAAGTGGGGCGTACGCGCGACCCGATCGCCGTACGCGCCGATGCTGTCGCGCAGATCATCGACGATCACCAGGAGGACGTTGGGCCGCCGATCCGCGGTGCCGGTCGCGACGGCCAGACACAGCGGAAGGACGCCGACGTGCATCACCTCGTTGATGTACGACCCGTGCGTTTCCTACCGAGTCGCGGCTACCTGGGCCGCGCTACAGGCTGGTCTGCTGGGCCCGCTCGAGCGCCTCGGGATCGAAGCGGATCCCGTGCATCGCGAGTGCCCACTGCAGCAACTGCCGACGAGGTCCCTTGTACTCGCAGGCGTCGGGCCCCGTCTTGTCGGGCAAGCCTGTGGAACCGGGCTGCATGAAGCGCACCAGCCATTCACCGGCGACACGCACCGCCCGCTCGACGTCGTCGTCGGGCTGCAGGGCCAGCATCGCGTGCGCCAGGAGGACGTCCGCGGCATGCAGGTGGGCTTCGCACGAGGGGCGGTCAGCCATCCTGCCGTCCGGGCGTTGGCTGCGCAGCGCTTGCTGCAGCTCTGCGGCGCCCTGCTTCGTCAGATCGTCGTCCTTCGTGTGCCTGCCCAGCGCGATGAAGGCCAGCGCCGATTCCAGCGGTCGGATTCCGTTGGCGCCCCCGACCCGAAGCCTCACCCGTGCGACCGCCGGGCCGATCGACTGTCGGACCTTCTGAAGGCGGTCGTCGAACTCCGCGGCGAAGAGGCTGCTTCCCACGGCATCCAGCGCCACGCCAGCCCAGGCCAGCCAGCGTGCGCTGCAGGCGTCGTTGCCCACCATCCACTGTCCTTTCGCGGTGGGCATGGTGTCCTCTAGCATCCGCACACCCTCGTCGATGCGTTCGCGGTCGCCCAGCGCGCTACCGCTGAAGAGATTCATCAAGCCGCCCGGTTGCTCGGCCGGGCAGCTGGCTCCGGCAAGGCGCCGCTCGGAATTGTCGATACGCAACGACGCGACCAGCGCGCGGGGCGCGCGACGCAGAATTGCGACGAGGTCTTCACTGCGGGCAACCTTCGGCGCGGACGCGTGCCCGGTGGCCTGCGTCCCCGAGCCAGCGGGCGCGCCCGCCACGGCCGGCTCCGATCCGGCCAGCGGTTGCGGATCCGGCGCCGGCTGCGTCGTCACCGGGGGCTGCTCCGACCCGGAGGGTTGAACCTGCGGCGGCGCGGCGGCCTGCCCCTGGCGCGCCTCGTCGGTGCCGGTTGCGATCGGTCGCTGCCCAGAGCGCGGCCAGACCACCAGCAGCGCGACCGCGGCCGCCGCGCACGTCGCGGCGATCGCCATCGGCACCATACGCGGGCGGGGCCGCGGACGCAGGTGGGCGGGCAGCGCGGGCGCCGACCGCGCTGCGACGATCTCGGCGCAGCCCAGGTGAATGTCGACGTACTCGAAGTACAGCCGCCGCACGTCTGGGTCTTGCTTGACCAGCGCGCCCACGCGCTCGCGCTGGTCGGCGGTCGCGGTCTCGTTGCACACCGCCTCGATCAGGGTCCAGATCTCCAGCGAAACCTTCTGGTTCATGCGAGTCCCCCGCTGGCGCCCATGCGCATCCGCACACACTGGTGCAATTTGCGACGGATCAGGTTCAGCTGGTTGTACAACGTCTGCGCCGCCCGCCCCGTCTGGACGGCTACCTCCTTGAGCGTCTGCTTGTCACGATAGGCACTGTCCAGCAGCCGCTGTTCGTCCCGGTTCAGGGACTCCATACAGTCCTTGAGCGCTGCCAGCCGGTCGTCGTACCGTTCGAGATCCTCGGCGCGCTCGTCGGCCAGCTTCGCGACCATGTCGTCGTTCAGCCACAGACGATCACGGCCCGCCGCGCGGCCGTGGTTCGCCACCTGGCGCCACGCATACCCGCACGCCCAGGTGCGGAACGAGGAGCGGCGATCCCAGGTGTCGAACTTGCGCCACAGCGCCTCGCAGGTCTTCTGGTACACGTCCTCCGCTTCGGTGCGTCGGGGCAGCAGCGAGTAGATGAAGGCGAAGATCGGCTGCCGGTGCCGCTGCAGCTCTGCCACGAACAGGTCGGTCAAGTCCATTGCTGGTCCGTTCGTATCATTACCGCCATCCTGTTGGATAGATGTACGGCTCGGGCTCGACCTACCGATAGATCTGCCGTCTGCGGCGGAACTCGTTTCCCGGCTGGTTTCGCCGCGTCGGTAAGTCGCCGGAGGGCCGGACATTAAGCGACACAACGCCCCGAGGAGACGCCCATGCCGCGATGCTTCCCCACTGGTTCGATCGCCTGGCTGCTGTCCGTCGCCGTCTTGTCCGCCGGTTGCACCGGGGAGATCTCCGGCAGCGGTGACCACCCGTCGGGTGGCTCGCCCAGGGGCGGCGTCAAGGGCGTGATGTCCGGGCCTGGCGTACCCTCGGGGACCAACCCCTCCATCAGCCCGGCGCCTGGCGGTGCCCCTGCGTCGGGGGTGCCCACCGGGCCGCTACGAGCGGCGGATCTGGCGCCTGCGCGCGCGCGGCCGCTCACGGCCACGGAGCTCCGCAATAGCGTCGGGGACATCTTCTTCGCGGGGGCGCTCACGCGCGTTCCCTTGCTGGAAGGAGCGAGCCAGGAGGGCTTCTCGAACGACTTTCAGGCGGCCGATGTGGGCCAGGGCTTCATGGATGGGCTGGAGACGTTCACCGCGGCGGCCTCCGCCGAGGTGATCAAGGATCTGGTGCGCCTTTTGCCGTGCAACGTGGGGGTGATGGGCGGGCCGGCGTGCGCGGCGGCGTTCATCGGCACGTACGGGCCGTTGGTCTACCGCCGGCCGCTCGACGCCACGGAGTCGATGCGCCTGCGGGACACTTTCGCGGCTGCGTCGAAATCGGGCACGTACGAGCAGGGGCTCGAGGCGGTGGTGCAGGTGATGCTGATGGCGCCGCAATTCGTGTACCGAACGGAGCTCGGCGGGAGCAAGGACGCCTCGGGGATCATCAGCATGACGGCGTACGAGCGCGCCGCGGCGCTGTCTTATGGGTTCTGGCAGACCACCCCGGACGCGCAGCTCATGGCGGCGGCCACGAGCGGCGGACTGATGACCACGGCGGGCCTGCGGACCGAGATCAGTCGCCTGATGTCGTCGCCTCGGACGCGGACGACCCTGCGCACGTTCGTGAACGAGTGGCTGGCCATTCACCCGACCACCGCGTCGAAGAACGACAAGAGCTTCACGCCGGCGGTGGCGCGCGCCGTGGAGGAGGAGGCTGGGCTCTTCGTGGACGACGTGCTCGGTCGCTCGGACGGTGCGCTCGGTGCCCTGTGGACGTCGACGCGCACCTACGTGAATACCGCGGTGGCCAAGCTGTACGGCCTCGCCGTCACCGCCAGCACGCCGATGCCGGTGGACATGCCCGCCGACCAGCAGCGCGGTGGCATCCTGTCGTTGCCGGCCTTCGTCGCGTCGCACACGCCGTCCGAGACGTTCTCGCCGATCGAGCTCGCGCTCGTGCTGCGTGATCGCGTGCTGTGCTTCGACTTCCCGCCGCCGCCCGCGGCGGTCCCCGACCCGCCGGTGAACCCCGCGTGGTCGGTGCGGCAGAAGCTCGAGAAGCACCGCTCGGATCCGGCGTGCGGCTCGTGCCACGCGCTCTTGGACCCGCTGGGCTTCGGGTTCGAGCGGCTGGGTGTGACGGGCCAGTACCGGACGGTGGAGCTGCCGAGCAAGGCGGCGCTGACGGGCGAGGGGGAGCTGACCGGCACCGACGTGGACGGACGCTTCGTGGGGCCCGCAGAGCTCGGCCGCAAGCTCGCGGAGAGCGCACAGGTACGGTCGTGCGTGGCCGGGCAGGCCTTGAGCTATTTGTTGGGCCGGCCCGCGGGACACGGGGGCGACCGCACCCCGGCGGACCAGCTGGCCCTGCGCGACGTGCTCGCGCCTGGGAGCATCGGCGCGAAAGGGGACGTGCGCGCGTTGTTCGCTGACCTCGCGATGGCCGAGACGTTCGTGCGCCGCGACGGCTCGCGTTTGCCCTGACGGTGACAGTTCGAAAGGAGTCCACATGAGCTCGTCGCTTCGTTCTCGCCGGAACCTGCTACAGACCCTGTCGATCGGCACCGGTGTCGCCGCGTTCGCCCCCGCCCTGCAGGCCTGGCGCGTGCGTGACGCCTACGCCCAGGCGCCCACGTCGCCTCCCAGAAGGATCGTCTTCTTCTTCTACCCGCATGGCTGGTCTGGGGACCCGCCCGAACAGATGGCCGAGCCGCTCAAGCGGCACGCGAACGACCTGGTCGTGCTCGAGAACATGGAGCTGAAGCGCCCCACGAACGAGGGGTTCCAGCACCCCATGGGCCGCGCCCTGGTGTGGACCGGGCGGTACACGTACATGCCGGTTGTTGGGAGGACGAACGCCATCAAGGCGGGCGGTATGTCGCTGGATCAGCACCTCGGGATGACCATCGGCGCAAAGCTGACGCCGGGGTTGCCGGTCCTGAGCCAGGGGTTTCCACAAGGGTACAACGTGCACTACGACTCTAGCGGCTTGACCCTGACGCCCAACAGCAACCCCTACGACGTGTACAACCGCGTGTTCCGCGACCTGACCATCGGCGGTGCGGCGCCCGCGGATCCGGCTCTCGTTGCGGCTCTGGCGCGCAAGAAGAGCGTCCTTTCGGGCGTGTCCGCCGAGCTGTCGGCCTTTCGCAAAGGCCTCGGGCCCGAGGATCGGTTGCGCGCGGACGCTCAGCTCCAGGCCATCTCCTCGATGGAAGCTCGACTCGCGGGCCTGAAGGCCGGGGGGCAGTCCTGCAAGCGGCCTACGGTGCCCCAGGGGATTCCGGTGCCGGATCTCTCGGGTAAGACCTTCGACCAGAGGGCCGCAGCGCAGATCGATCTGATGGTCGCGGCCTTCGCCTGCGATCTGACGCGTGTCCAGTGTTTCCAGTGCAGCGGCGGGGGCGCGATTATCAGCTTCCCGCCCGTCAACTCCGTTGGGACTACGTGGCACACGGCCTCGCACGGGGGTCCGGGATGGGCCGCGGCGCAGCGCTGGGTGTTCGAGCTGGTGGCCGGTCTCGGCGACCGGCTGAAGGCCATCCCGGAGGGCGCGGGCACCATGCTGGACAACACGCTCATCGTGATGGCGAGCGAGATCGGCCACGGCCACAACACGGACAGCCTGTTCATGTGGAGCCTCGGCGGCAAGAACATGGGCATCAAGGTGGGCCAGCGCCTCAAGTTTGGGCAGCCCGGGTTCGGCGGCGGTCAGTCGCACAACGCCTGGTTGGTTTCGATGATGAACGCCATGGGCGTGCCCGGCGACACCTACGGCGACACGACCGCGATCGCCGGCAAGGGTCCTCTGCCGGGCTACCAGGTGTGAGGCGCGCAGACGGGGCAAACGTCTGCAGGCCGTGGCCGAGGGTAACGGCACTCTGATCGACAACACCACGGTACTGCTGGTCAGTGAGCCACCTATCGGCGGAGCCGCGCGTCGCGGACGGGAATTCGCGTCGGTAGGTTCCCCCACTGGTGGACATCAACAGCCACATGGCGCGGGGCTCTTCCAGCACGAGCTCGGTCGAGTCGCTTGCGGGTCCGTCCACGTTGTCCGCCATGACGCGAGAGCCCGGCAGCATTACCCTCACCCTAAATGTACAGTCCGGGCCCGACCTACCGAAGATCGGGACGCGAGCCGGCGCCGCGCGGCCGCCGTGGCCACTCGGGTGATTCCCGGCTGGTTTCGCGGCGTCGGTAAGTCGCCGGCGGGCAGGACATTAAGCGACACAACGCCCCGAGGAGACGCCCATGCCGCGATGCTTCCCCACTGGTTCGATCGCCTGGCTGCTGTCCGTCGCCGTCTTGTCCGCCGGTTG
>JANPCZ010000065.1:0-10207 GCA_031431215.1 Myxococcales bacterium | reverse complement strand
TGCACACGCACAACTGCGAGATGCGCAGCTTCGAGCGCGACTACGCCCACAGCACAGCGGTCAAGCCGACGCAGTACCTGACGCCGCAAGCGACCTTCGACGGCATCGTGCGCGCCGACGGCCGCGTCGCCACCCGGAACTACATCGGCATCCTGACGTCGGTGAACTGCTCGGCCACGGTGGCCAAGTACATCGCCGACGCATTCAGGCCGAATCCGCTCACCGGCGAGGGTCTGCTGCGCGACTTCCCCAACATCGACGGCGTCGTGGCGCTGACCCACAAGACTGGCTGCGGCATGGCTAGCGACGGCGAAGGCGTGGACGTTCTCCGCCGCACCATCGGCGGCTACTCCCGCCACCCGAACTTCGCGTCCGTGTTCATCATCGGGCTCGGCTGCGAAGCCAACCAGATTAGCGGCATCGTCTCGGCACAGAAGCTGACCTCGGGGGATCGCTTGCAGACCTTCACCATCCAGGAAGCCGGTGGCTCGGCCAAGAGCGTGGCACGCGGCATCGCCGCCGTGCGCGAGCTTCTGCCCGCGGCCAACCAGGCCAAGCGACAGCCGGTGTCAGCCTCGCACATCACCATCGGGCTGCAGTGCGGCGGCTCAGATGGTTACTCGGGTATCACCGCCAATCCGGCGCTCGGATACGCGTCTGATCTACTGATCCGCAACGGCGGCACCGTGATCCTGTCGGAGACACCCGAGACCTATGGTGCCGAACACCTGCTGACCCGGCGGGCGGTCAGCCGCGAGGTCGGCGAGAAGCTGGTCGGCCTGATGAAGTGGTGGGAGGCCTACACCAGCCGCCACGGCGGCAACATGGACAACAACCCGTCGCCGGGCAACAAGGCGGGCGGCATCACCACGATCCTGGAAAAGTCACTCGGCGCCGCCGCCAAGGCCGGCTCGACCAACTTGATCGACGTCTACCAATACGCTGATCCGGTCACCGCCAAGGGCTTCGTGTTCATGGACACTCCCGGCTACGATCCGGTGTCGGCCACCGGCCAGGTCGCCGGCGGCGCCAACCTGATCTGCTTCACCACCGGCCGTGGCTCGGTGTTCGGCTGCGTGCCCGCCCCGTCGCTGAAGCTGGCCACCAACACGCCCATGTACCAGCGCATGACAGACGACATGGACATCAACTGCGGCGGCATCGTCGACGGCAGCGAGAACGTCGAGCAGTGCGGCCGGCGCATCTTCGACCTCATCCTCAAGACCGCGTCGGGTGGGCGCTCGAAGAGCGAGGCGCTGGGTTTCGGCGAGGCCGAATTCGCGCCCTGGACGCTCGGCGCAGTCATGTAGCGCGGGCCCGTTGGCCGGCGCGGCTTTACAGCTCCGTGGCTTCGATGCGGCGGTTCTTCTGCCGGCCGTCGTCGGTGTCGTTCGGAGCGATGGGGCGCTCGTCGCCGTGCCCGATGGCCTGGATCCGGCCGCCCTCGATGCCCTTCGAGATCAGGTAGTCGCGGCAGGCCTGAGCACGCCTGTCCGACAAGGTCTTGTTGGACCTCGGATTGCCGACGTTGTCGGTGTGGCCCGAGATCTCGATGCGCGCTTTCTTCTTGTGGGCCATGAACTCGACCACGCTATCGAGCCGCACAAACGACTCCGGGCGGATGGTGGCCTTGGCGGTATCGAAGGTGACTCCGTTCAGCACGAAGCGGGGCGCGGCGGGGGCGTCAGCCGCGGGCGAGGGCGACGGCGGCAGAATTTCGCGCTTGTAGCGCAAGGTCAGCTTGATGTTCTGCTTCTTCTCGTTGCTGACCGTGACGGTCGCGGCGATGTCCTTGCGGCCGAGGCTCAGGTAAACGAGTTGGTACTTCTGCCCGATCGGCACCAGCACCTCGGCGTAGCCCTCGCGATCGGTCTCTTCGGTGTAGTACTTCGCCCCGTCCGGAGCGGTCAGTGAAATGACAATGCCCGGAACCGGTCCCTTGTCCTTGTCGATGACGACGAACTTCACCGCGGCCTCGGTCGCGGTCGATTGGATCTTCGACGGTCTTGCGCCCTGGGCGGTATCGGTTGTGCGGAGCGCGAAGTCGCTGGTCGACGCGGGAGCGGACGGTGCAGCGGCAACCGCCGCGGCGGCGGCTGGGCCGGGGACCGGTGGTGCGACAACCGGCGCTGGTTCTGCCTCGATCGGGGCGGCTTTCGTGGGGACGGCGGAAGGGTCGACCCGCTGGGGTCCCCCACAACCGACCAAAGCCAGGGTTGCGATCGTAAGGGGCGTGAAGTGGCGCATCGGGACCGGACGGTATCACACGGCGGGTGTGGCCTCGCCGGAGGTCTACAACGCTGGCCCGCCGGCGGCGCCGGCGCTCGCCGTCAAGCGCGGAGCTTCACAGCCCGGCCAGCGGGCCGGCGCAATACGCCGGGTTGCCGAACGTCGTCGCCGGAATGTCGAAGGCGCGCAGGATCGAGACGTAGAGGTTCTGGTTGCTGTTGGCGTTGTTGGTCTTGCTGGCGAACTTCAGGAAGCGGCCAGTCTTGATGCTGCCGCCGGCATGGCCGAGTAGCGTGTACGGGTAAGCCAACCGGTTGTGCGAAAAGCCCTCTCCGATGCAGCTGAGGGTCATGATGAGCGTATTGTCGAGCAGCGTACCGTGCCGACCAGCAATCCCGGCGGCAGCGAGGGGGCGTTTTAGCGAGGGATGGGCGTGCGATGGTCGCGCCGTGGCGTAACGGATCGCACTGCGCCCAAGCAGACTGGTCGGTTGCCATTGACAACGCCGGTGGTCTGGCCTGAACTGGCGCGCCAACCATTCCTTCAACCGAGGTACTCCCCATGTCCGGCACACACATGAATCGACGTTCTTGCCTGCGTACCCTAATCGGCTCCGGCACGGCCGTGGGACTGGACGCCTGGTTCACGACCCAGCCCACCGCCGCCGCCGCCATCGGCCCCAACGATGCCATCAAGGTGACCAAGGTCGAGTCCTTCGTTCTGAAGAATTCGTGGGTGTTCGTGAAAATATCGACCGACGCCGGCATCGTCGGCTGGGGTGAGATGCTCAAGGACGACGCCAAGGCGTGCGCCGCTGGCGCGCTGGAAGTCGGGCGCTACCTGGTCGGCCAGGATCCGTGCCGGGTCGTCTACCACTGGCAGGCCATCCATCGCGGTGCTTTCTATCGCGGCGGCCCCATCAAGACCGCGATCCTGAGCGGCATCGATCAGGCGCTGTGGGACATCAAAGGCAAGGTGTACGGCGTGCCGGTGCACAAGCTACTCGGCGGACCCACGCGTGACCGGGTCAGGGTCTACGGAAAAGTAGACAAGGCAAGCGGGGTCAACGCGATGAAGACCATGCTGCGCGCTTTCGGGCGAGCGCCGAGCAAGTACGCCGAGGGGCAGAAGTACGTCGATGCGGCGGTCGACTTCTTCAAGGCCCTGCGCGCCCAGCACGGCCCGGACGTGGACATCGGCGTCGAGTTCCATGGCGCCGTGCAGCCGCCGACTGCCCTTCTGTTGATGAAGGCCCTCGAACCTTACCGACCCTGGTTCTACGAGGAGATCGTCCAGGCACTCAACGTGGACGTGATGGCCGAGCTCGCACGCAAGACTCACATCCCCATCGCCACCGGGGAACGCATCTTCACCAAGTGGGGTTTCAAGGAGATCCTGGAGAAGCGCGCCGCCACCATCCTGCAGCCTGATATCTGCTACGCGGGCGGCATCACCGAGCTGAAGATTATCGCTGGCATGGCGGAGGCGTACTACACGCCGCTCGCGCCACACAACCCGCAGGGGCCGTGCTCGCTGGCCGCCAGCCTGCAGATCGCGGCCTCGATCCCCAACTTCCTCGTCCAGGAACGCGGCGACAACGAATACGCGGACCTGCTGGCGAAGCCGCTGCCGCCCATCAAGAACGGGCACCGGCCCCTGCTGACTGGGCCGGGCCTGGGCATCACAATCGACGAGAACAAGCTCATGGCCCAGGTCGGCGAACCAAGGGCGTACCTGCCGCAGTTCGATGCCGACGACGGCTCCGTCATCGACTGGTGACGGCCGGGTGGCGGGGGGATCCCTTGACAGGCTCCCTTCTTGTGCGTCGTGACACAGCGTCGGTTCTCGACCCTTAGGATCCGGGGAGGGTTGAGGGCGGCTCGGGTTGAGCCGCCGGCGCCGGCGGCGCACTGTCAACGGCATGTGATTCACACTTCGGAGGTACCCGCATGCGATCTCTCCTGCTTGTCTTGAGCTCGACTCTTCTTCTCGCCCCGGCCCTTGCTGCCGATTCTCCGGTGCAGCGTTCGCGCGTCGTCTTCCTTGCCGACATGGGCAACGAGCCCGACGAAGAACAGCAGATGGTGCACATGCTCGCGTGCTCCAACGAGTTCGAAATCCAGGGCTTGATCGCAGTGACGGGCAAGTACCTCCGCAAGGTTCCCAAGCCGGAGCTTTTCTTGCGCCTCATTGATGGCTATGAAAAGGATCTGCCCAGTCTGAAGCAACACGCGTCCGGTTGGCAGGAGGCGGCGGCTCTACGCAAGATCACTGTGGCAGGCCAGGGGCTCTACGGCATCGCGGATACGGGCGCGGGCAAGGCCAGTCCGGGCTCGAAGCTCATCGCGGAAGCGTTGAAACGCGCCGACCCGCGCCCTTTGTACGTGGTCATCAACGCGGGCTCGAACACACTGGCGCAAGCGCTAGTCGACCTACGTTCAACATCGACGAAGGCCGCAATGGACGGTTACGTACGAAAACTGCGCGTCTTCGAGAACGGCGCGCAGGACAACGCGGGCGCCTGGATCTGCGCTCGGTTCCCACAGATTCACTGGTTTCGCAGCAACTTCCAAACCTACGCGTATGGTGGCCCCTCGCGCGATGGAGCAAAAGACCAGGTCGGCGGCAAGGACCTTGGTCCCTATACCTGGCAGCCTTTTCCGTATTCCTTCGACGGACAGCACGCCTGGGCAAAGAAGCACATCCAAACCGGACACGGGGCCTTGGGCGGACTCTACCCGGACAGGCGTTTCAAACCCGGTGGCGATGTAAGTTTTCTCGAAGGCGGTGGAACGGCGCCATGGCTAGCTCTCCTGTGGCCCGGCGTTGCCGACATCGACCATCCCGAGTGGGGCGGCCCCAGCGGGCGTTCGACCTCGTTCAGGGTGAAGGGATTCTGGTCGCGACATGACGACATTCGCAAAGATGAAGAGGCCGGCGCGCCGTTTTCGGTTTTCGCCGACGCCAGCGACACCTGGACCGATCCGGGAAGCGGCCGCGAATACTCCAACACCAACGCTCCCGTGTGGCGCTGGCGCGAGGCCGGATTCAACGACTTCGCCGCGCGCATGGACTGGGCGGTGTTGCCGTTCGCGAAAGCCAACCACGCCCCGATCGCGGACATTGCTGGCGACGCAAAGAAGAGCATTCGCCGGATCACCGCCAAGGCGGGCGCAACGCTTGATTTCGACGCCTCGGGAAGCCGCGATCCGGACGGCGACAAGCTCGCGTTCCGCTGGTGGGTTTACGGCGAGGCCGGCTCCTACGCTGGACCGATCCTGGTGTCTGCCGCCGAAACGCCGACCGCTAGGCTGCATGTCCCCTCCGGCGCGGAGGGCAAGGAGGTCCACCTCATTCTCGAGGTCCGCGACACTGGCCGCGAGCGATCTCTGTTTGATTTTCGGCGCATCGTCGTCAGCGTTGCCCAACCATGAAACCCACTCTCGCCCTCATCCATACCTCAGCCACGCTTGTCCCGGTTTTTGCGGCGCTCTGTAAGAGCCATCTGCCGCACGTCGATACCTTCAACATCGTCGACGATAGCCTGGTCCGCCACATCGGAGCGAAGGGTTCACTCACCGCCGACATCGCCCGCCGAATTGGCAGCTATGTCGCCTCGGCCGAAGCAGGCGGCGCCAATTACATTCTCGTCACCTGCTCATCCATCGGCCCGGCCGTCGAGGCTTCCGCTGCGTTCTGCGGTGTGCCCGTGCTACGCGTCGATCAACCGATGGCCGACATCGCGGTGCAGACCGGCCGGCGCATCGGAGTCATTGCCACGCTGGCGACCACGCTCAATCCCACTTCCGATCTGGTTTTCCGTCGCGCCGCAATCGCCGGCAAGACCATCGAGCTCACCTCACGCCTCTGCGAAGGCGCGTTCGAGGCTCTGATCGCCGGCGACACCGCCGCCCACGACACCAAGGTTGCCGCGGCCCTCCGCGAGCTCTCGACCCATGTCGACGTGATCCTCCTCGCCCAAGCCTCAATGGCCCGCGTCGTCGAGACACTCGGCCCCGCTGACCGCCGCATCCCCATACTCGCCAGCCCGCCGCTTGCGATCCAACACCTCGCGACGATCTTTCCGAAATCCTGACGACCGGACCGGCCTGGCGCCGCGGGGTTGAGGCTACTTGCCGAGCGCGGCCGTGATGGCTTTCTCCGCCAGCGTCGCCATGATCGCGTAGCCGGCGGCGCTTGGGTGCAGGCCGTCGTAGGTCAGCTCGGTCTTGAGCATCCCACGCTCGTCGGCCAGGCCCTTGAAATAGTCGACGTGCACGTACTTGTGCTTCTTGCAGAAAGCGGCCATCCAATCGTTCATGGCCTTGATCGTCGCAGGAGGGCGCAACGCCGAGTGCGGGATGGGGACACCGTTCTTGTCTTTGATGTCGTCGGAGATGGGCGGGATCGACCCGAGGATGACTTTGATGCCGTTGGCCTTGGCCAGTTCGGCCATGCTGGTGAGGTTGTCCTGGATGGCCCCGGGCGTGGTCGGCCCCGAGTTGCCCGAGATGTCGTTGGTTCCGCCAAGGATCACGACGGCCCGTGGCCGCAAGCTGATGACGTCGGCGCGGAAGCGCACCAGCATCTGATCCGTGGTGTGGCCGCCGATGCCGCGGTTCAGATAAGGCTTGCCAGGGAAGAAGCCGCCGTAGTTGGCCTTCGACCAGTTGTCAGTGATGGAGTCACCGATGAACACCACGCGCCTCTCGCCGGGTTTAGGCGCGGCCAGCGCGGCGTTCGCTGTGGCAAACCGGCCGAGACGGCTCCAGTCCTTGGTGATGAATTCGAGGCAAGCCAGGCGTTCGGCGACGTCGGTGTAGCGCGCGCAGCCCCTGGACCAAACCGGGAACTTCCAGTCCGGAGGCTGCGCGGCATATTGTCCCGGGAACGCAACCTGAGGCGGCCCCGGTGGCAGCACCGGCCAGTTGGCGGGGGGTTGGGCAAAGGCAGCACCAGACAGGCCGCTCGCCGCTGCGATCACGAACAGGCAAGCCGCAGCAAGCGCGAAGCGGGTGCCGTAAGAGGGCAGACGAAAGCGGTGCCGGCGCATGTAGTGGCCTTTCTTGAGCGTGGCTACCAGGGTGTGCCCGATTGGCGGCCTGTCTAACACGAGTCGTGGACTATCGACGACCCTCGGGCGCCTCGAAGTCTTCCGTCCTCTTGCTTTTTTTGACGAAAGGCCGGGCCATCCCGCACCCACGCACATGAGAGGCGGTGTAAAGATGCGTAGTCCAACGTGTGCAGTCGCTGTGATCGGGATCTGTATGAGCTTCGGATGGTTAGGGGCTTGCGGTCCCGACGTGGTCATCATGGACTCACCAGGAGCTAGCGGGGCCCCCGGTGCGCCCGTTACCCGGCAAGCCGACGCCGGCTCGCCTCCTCCCGCCGATTTCAAGTTCCCTCCGGTCACGGGCATGCCCGCCGCCCCTGGACCAGGAGCCGGCGGCGCGCCTGGCTTGATCGCGCCTGGCGCACCTGGTGCTGCGGATGGCGACAGGGCGTGCGCAGAGACCAAGGCCGAGACCGTGCGCTTGCCGGTGGATCTGTACTTCGTTCAGGATCGCTCGGGCTCGATGGCCGGTGCCAAGTGGATGGGAGTCAAGGCTGCTCTGATCTCGTTCGTGCAGGCGCCCGAGGCCGCGGGGATGCAGGTGGGCCTCGGGTTCTTTCCCCGGCCGCCCGTCATGGGCTGTATGGGCTGCACGACCGCACCGTGCTTCCAGATGTGCGGTTGCGCATCCGTGACTTGCTCGAACGGTGTCTGCACCTGCGGGGCCACCGGGAGCGCTTCCTGCAACCTGGCGGACTATGTCGATGCGGCTGTCGGAATCGAGGCACTGCCGGCCGTGAGCGCCAAGATCGTCGCGGCCCTGAACGCCACCATGCTTAGTGGCGGGACTCCCACGCTGCCGGCCCTTGAAGGCGCGGTGCAGTTCGCCAAGACATGGGTCACCAGCAAGAACCGGCGCGTGGCTTTGGCACTAGTCACCGATGGCGAGCCGACCGGCTGTGCCGGCAACACCGTGGCTTCTGTGTCTGCGGTCGCCCAGGGGGCATTGGCCAGCGGCATCCCCACGTTTGTCATCGGGGTGGGACCCAACCTCATGAACCTGAACGCCATGGCCGCCGCTGGTGGAACCACAAAGGCGTTCCTGATAGAGGGCGCCAACATCCAGCAGCTGTTCCTCGACGCGCTCAAGAACATCGCCGGCCAAGTGAGCCGCTTGTCGTGTTCGTATGCGGTTCCGGCGCCGTCCATGGGACCAGCCCTGGATCCGAAAAAAGTGAACGTCCGCTTCACCGGCGGTGAGCCGCCCAAGAGCGTCGACATTGGTCAGGTGGGCGATCAGAGCAAATGCGGGGCAAAGGGCGGCTGGTATTACGACGACCCCACCATGCCCAAGACGATTAACCTGTGCGACTCCAGTTGTCAGATGGTCAACCAGGCCGGGACGAAAGCCGAGATCTCGGTACTGTTTGGCTGCGCCACGCGAATCATCGACTGACGGCACTCCGTGGCGGACTCCATGGCGGGCCTCTCCGTCCGAGGCGCGACCATCAAGGTGGCTTGACCGATTGGCCATCCGCTTCGAGATCCGTGGCGGCCTGCAGGGCGGCCAGACACGCGGACAGCTCGTCGGGCAACGGCGCTTCCACTCGCAACGCCGCACCGGTCACCGGGTGCATGAACGCGATGGACTGCGCGTGCAGGAACAGGCGCTGCAATCCGAAGCGCTCACGAAACAGGCGGTTGTGGTCACCCTTGCCATAGCGAACGTCGCCCAGCAACGGGCACGCGAGGTGTTTGCAGTGGCGGCGCACCTGATGCAACCGCCCGGTCAGCGGGCGAGCCTCGACCAAACTGTAGCGGCCGAACACGCGCAGACGGCGCAACTCGGTCTGCGCGGGACCGCGTGGGCTGTCGGGCGCGTCGTCGGTGCGCAGCGGGTGATCGATGGTGCAAGCTTCCGGTGGCACGCCCCGGACCAGCGCCAGGTAGCGCTTGTCGATCTGACCGGCGGCGAACATGCGCGACAGCTCGGCCGCGATGTCCGCGTTCAACCCGAACACCAGTGCGCCGCTGGTGCCTCGATCCAGGCGATGGACCGGCCACACCGAAGCCCCAATGGCGTCGCGCACGCGGAACAGGGCCACGTCCCGATCGGGCGCCCAGCCCCGATGCACCGCCAGCCCCGACGGCTTGTCGACGACGACCAGGTGCTCATCCCGGAACAAGAAACGCAGCCGTGCGGTCAAGCGCGGGGTGACCATGCCGCTCGCTAGTGAACCGGCAGTGGCACGGGCACACGCACGGGCGCTGGCGCCGGCTCGGCCGCGGGTGGCGACACCCCCTCGGCCGCGACCACCGGGTAGCGACGCCGGTGCCATTCGTTGATGCCCTCGTCGAGGATAAGCGCGCGCTTGTGGCCGAGCCTGATGAGTTCACTGACCACGTCGCCCGACAAATGGTGCGGGCAGGCGCAGTACGCGATGGCCCAGACGTCGCGCGGGACCTCGGCCAGTCGTTTCATGTCGTGATAGGGGATGGACACCGCACCCTTGACGTGGACCCGCATCCATTCCGACGGTGGGCGAGCATCGATGATGATCATGCGGCGCTTCTCTGTCAGCGCACGGTTGACCTGCTCGACGCTGACGAAACGGTCATTCTGGATCACGAAGGTCGGATCCTGCCCGTGGGGATTCAGAACCAAGGACTCCTTGCCGGTGGGCGCGGGCAACAGCTTCACGGCCGCGGCCTGGCTGCCCAGCGCGCGCACGAAGGCAACGACATCGTCGATCTGCGAATCGGTGAGCTTGCCAGCGAACGGCTCCATCTTGGTCTCGGGCCGCCCGTGCACGATGGCGTGGCGAATGAACGCGTCGGTGGCCTGTGCGAGGAATTGCGCGTTCGCCAGGTGCACCGCTTCGCCGCGGCTGCTGGCGTCACCGTGGCATGACTTGCAGCCCGCTG
>JANPCZ010000064.1:0-32880 GCA_031431215.1 Myxococcales bacterium | reverse complement strand
GCGACCACGGTCCACACGCCGCACATCGCCGCGGCGACCAGCGAGCGGCCCGGCAGACCCAGACCCAGGCCGCCCAGGCCGGTGAAAGCCCACGCGCCCAGCAGATCGCCGCTGCGGTACACGCCCGCGTCGATGAACGCCTTGGCCTTGTACTTCTGTTCGCGATCCACCACTGTGAACAGCACGTCACGGGCCGGCCGGGCCAGCGCGTACTCGATGCCCCGGCGGGCGACGAAGAACACCGCCAGCAACGCCAGCGTTGGTGACGCCCCCAGCATCAGGAAACCGGCCACGCACAGCAGCGGCAGCGCGACCAGCGCCACGCCCACGCCGGTGCGCACCATGACGGCCGCGGTTCCGAGCGCCTGGATCGCCAGGCTCAGGAGGTTCGAGTACAGATCCACCCGCGCGAAGAAGCTTGTGCGCGCGACCGAGCCCGCCAGGGCGGTGGCGACCAGGTTCGCGTTCAGGAAGTAGCCGAAGGTCCCGCTGAAGGTCAGCAGCAGGACGTAAAGCGCGATGCCGAACAGGTACGGCGACGTGAACACCGGCTTCAAGCCCGACAGGATCGTGCCGCCCACTGCGGCCTCGGCAGATACCGCGGGGCCCGACGCGGCGGGCGCAAGCCTGATGCGCGCCAGGCACAGACACGCGCCTTCCAGCATCACCGCCGACAACAGCAGCAACCTCGCTGGTTCGATGGCGCCGACCAGGGTCGACGTCAACAGCGGTCCGACCACCGCGCCCAGGCTGCCACCGGCACTGATGAAGCCGAACAGGCGCGCGCCCTGCTCGCGGCTCCACACATCGACCATGAAGCTCCAGAACACGGTGACCGCCATCAGGTTGAACACGCTGGTCCACACATAGAAGGCGCGCCCGGCGGCAAGTTCAGCGCCCGGGATGCGCAGCACGACGTAGAACACCACCAGGTTGGCGGCGAAGAAGTGGTACACGATCGGCAACAAACGCCGACGTGGCACGCGCGCCACCAGAGCCGCCCACATCGGCACCACTAGCAACGTCACGGCGAATGTTGCCGAGAACAGCCACGGCAGCGCGCCGACGCCGCCCGCGATGCCCTTCTCGTCGCGGATCGAGCGCAGGATGTAGTAGCTCGTCAGCACGAAGAAGAAGTACAGGAACGACCACAGGAGGGCGGTCATCTCGCCGGGCCGCACGTCGACCACACCACGCGCGGCGCGCGCGAGGAATCGGCGCGGTGTGGGCGTGGTCACCTGGGGCAGGATACCCGTCTCTGCCTTTGCCCGAACCTTTCGGCGGTTTCGACTCGAACCGTTTTCATGGGCCAGAAGCGCTCGCAACAACCTCCGTTGCCGCGTGGATTGAAGTAGAAAGGGCCACCATGTCCACGACGATCGCCGCGCGTCGCAAGATCCCCAACCTGCGCTGGTGGATCTGCGGGCTGCTGTTCGTCGCGACCACCGTTAACTACGTCGACCGCCAGACCGTGTCGGTGCTGAACCCGACGCTCAAGCGGGAGATCGGCTGGGACGACGCCGGCTACGGCTGGATCATGTTCGCGTTCCAGATGGCGTACGCGATCATGTTTCCTATCGCCGGCCGCGTGATGGATCGCATCGGCGTTCGCGCCGGGATGATCTGGGCGGTGATTGTCTGGAGCATCGCGGCCATCGGTCACGCCGCCGCGACCTCGCCCGCCGGTTTCGCTGCCGCGCGCTTTGCGCTTGGCATCGGCGAGGCCGCCAACTTCCCCGGCTGCATCAAGGCCGTGGCCGAGTGGTTTCCCCGGCGCCAGCGCGCGCTGGCCACCGGCATCTTCAATTCGGGCACCAACGTCGGCGTCATGCTGTCCGTGGCGATCGTGTGGCTTGCGACGACGTTCGGATGGCGATGGGCCTTCATTGTCACCGGGCTCATCGGCTTCCTGTGGCTCGCGCTGTGGGTGTTCCTGTACCGCATGCCTGCGGAACATCCGAACCTTTCGCAGTCCGAGCGCGACATCATCCTGAGCGACAACGAGCCGGCAGCGGTGGCGACCAAGATCCCGTGGACCGCGCTCTTGCGCTACCGGCAGGCGTGGGCGTTCTTCCTGGGCAAGATGATGACCGATCCGGTGTGGTGGTTTTATCTGTACTGGTTGCCGTCGTATCTCAGCAAAGAGCGCGGCCTGTCCACCCTGTCGGCGTCGAAGGCGTTGATCCTGCCGTACCTCGCCGCCAGTGTGGGCAGCGTGGCCGGTGGCTGGCTGTCGGGGTCTCTCATCGGCAAGGGCTGGAGCGTCGGGCGCGCGCGTCTGTTCGCCATGATGATCTTCGCGGCCGGGATGCCGGCCGCAGTGTGGGCGGTGCTGACTCACGATTTCTGGCTTGGGCTTGGCCTCATCAGTCTGGCCACCGCGTGCCATCAGGCCTGGTCGGCCAACCTGTTCACTCTGTCGTCCGACATGTTCCCCAAACGAGCCATTGGCAGTGTGGTGGGTCTGGGCAGCATGTGCGGCGCAATCGGCGGCATGTTCATGACGCTCATTGCGGGCGGCATGCTGCAGTGGCTGGGCAGTTATGTGTACCTGTTCATCTTTGCGGGGGTCATGCACCCGCTGGCCTGGATCGTGATCCGGGTCTTGGCCGGGAAGGACTTCAAGCCGGCCGATCTCGACGACGCGCTAGACGCAAGACGCAGTCCCGTCTTGATGGCGATAGGTGCAGGGCTGGCGGTTGTGGGCACAGTTTTGGTGGCCTTGGTGGTCAACAACTTCGACGACATAGTCAAAGCCGCGAAGTCGCAAAGCACGGCGGCAGCCGGCATCGTCGCTTCGGGCGGCGTGCTGATCATCGGCCTGGTTCTGATCTATGCCGGCCGTGGGCGCGCCCCCCAGACGGCGTGACTAGCGCGGCGGGCCCGGTGGCTTGCCGCCGGTCGCGCCGTCACGCGCGTCGCTGTGCCCGCCGTCGATTCCGGCGTCAGGTAGCGGCGGCAGGCCGAGTAGATCGCGCCGCGTGTGGTACAGCGGCTCGCCGAACAGCAGATCGTTCAGGCATGGGTGGAAAGCCAGTGACCAGGATTCGTCACCGGCCACGATCTCGGCGTTCTCGTCGGTCAGCACGCGCCTGACGCCGGCCCGTTCGGCCCACCGAACCTCGATTTCGATTCGCTCCGCCTTCACCAGCGACCCGGGCAGCGGCCGCCAGCTGTCGGCCAGCACGCGCCGCAGGTGCTTGAGCTGGAACTCGGTCGCGAACGCGAAGCGGCTGCGGCCGCCGGCAGCGCGCTTGCCCGTGGTCTTCTCCAGATCCGAGCTACTGACCAGCGCTGGCGCCGCCGCCTTTTTCAGCGTCAGCGTGTCGAAGTAGTCCTGCAAGCCGCACGAATCGTCCATGAGCACCTGCTGGGCCGTGGTCGTGCCCAGCTTGCTCTTGAGCGCGATGCTGCAGCCGAGCGCCGCCCCCGCCAGCGCCATTGCCGCCCCGGCCAGCCACACGCCCCGACGCACCGTCATGTCACGGCCCGACCTGCGGCGCCGCCTCGATGACGCTGTCCGCGGGTGCGGCACTGTAGTCGACGCCGGGCTTGCGGACGAATTCCAGCGGCGGCTTCTTGACCTGCCCCATGATGCGCCCCTCTAGCACATTCACCGGCATCGGCGGAACCAGCTCGTAGTAGTAGCCGCGCGTGGCGAGCTCGTACTCGTATTCCTGCCCTTCCTGCGTGATCTTCTTCTTGAAGTGGGCGAGCGTGTTTTCGCCCAGGCGCTGGAAGGTGCGGTGGCGCAGCACGAAGTCGAACAGGCGCACGGCGCGGTTGTTCACCAGGCGGTGGCAACCGTGGGAGAAGCGCCGCGCGATCGACGTGTAGTCGACCGATCCATGAGTGCGGATCTGGTTGTCGAAGCCGTCCTTGCGGATGTGAATGGCCATCACCAGGCCGTAGGCTGACTCGAAGCCCGGGCCCATCACCTGCGTATCGACGACGGTGACCGGCTTCTGGTTGCGGTCGAACACCTTCTTGGTCAGCAAGTCCTTGCCGGGTGTCCCGTCGGGCGGAATCCACACCGGGGCGGCGACGACGTGCTTCCAGATGCGCGGGCCGACGTCGGAGTTCTTGTACTTCAAGTAGACCTGCCCATCGCTATGAAGCTCGCTGCGCCACGAGCCGATGGTGGTGCGCCAGCGTACCAGCGGGATCTTCTGCCTGCGCCAGTTCACCGACACTGTGAGGCTGGGATACTTCTCGCGCCGCTGCGTCAGCGGCTTGCCGTCCTTGTCGAACGGCAGGTCGTACCAGATGTCGCCACGATCGATCTCGGCCACGAGATCCATGACCGGCGCGTAGTACTCGGGTAACGGCAGCGGCGGGATGGCGATGCGCAGGTTGGCGAAGCGGTCGCGCCCGACAGCGCGCAGGACCTGCACAAGATCGTCGGGACTCTCGATGTGCATCGCCTTCAGCAGGGCGTCGACGTGATCCCCGATCAGGTTCGGCACCGGGCGCTCGGCACCAGACGCGTCCCGGTAGCTCGCAGGCTTCTTGCCCTTGCTCATGCTGCCGTCCTCCAGGATGCCCGCGGCGTCAGCCAGTCGCTCGGCAGCGATGCGCCGGAAAGTGTCGAGGTGCAGTTCGGCCGGGGCGCGCAGCAAGGCCTCCTGGGTGTCGCCAGCGATGATGCCCCAGCCGAAGATGTCATTCTTCTTCTCGAACTCGGCCAGCGCTTCATGCGACGACAGCTCGTACAGCCCCGGGGTGACCTTGGGCTTGGCTGACAGCAGGCCCTCGCAGGACAGCCGTGCTTGAACCGCTCGCACCACGCGCAGGCGCGCTTGCCCGCGGCGGTAGCGCTCGACCCGGGCCTTCAGCTTGGGGTCGGCTTCCAGGGTTGCGATGGTCCCGGCGTCCGCGCTGGCCGCATCGGGTCGCAGCGCGGCCAGCTTATCGGCGATCCAGGCAGCGTCGTTCAATGCCTCTGTGTGTTCCTTGCGGACTTGATCGCGGCTCTGGTAGCTGACCTCACCCGAGAACGCGCGCACCCCGTCCTTGTCCCAGCTGTCGTAACAGTCACGGGCGGTGTCGTCTTCGATGCGCTTCCACAGCACCGACAGCGTGGGCGGGATGCCGTACACCTCCAGGTGGTTGGGCGCGCGCTGCGCTTTCATGGCTCGCCGGACACGCTCAAGCGCCCGGGTCTCGTCGGCCGACAGCACCTTGGCTTTGTGCGAGCGCTGCTCCGGCGGCACGGTGTCGCGTACCGCCGCGATGCCGGCCGGGCTTTCCAGGAACACCTCGTCGGGGCTGGCGCGATCGTTGGCCAGCGCGATGAAGGTGGCGCGGTAGCCGTTGGGTTTAGCCGCGTCCGCCTCCCCGTCCGAGAAGATGAACGGCGCCCATTCGTCCGACAGATCGACGATCAGCAGGCCGGCGGCGCGCGCGCTTGCGCTGGTCTCGCGCCGTGGGCCGTCGGGCCGCAAGGCGAACACTTCGCCAGGTTCAAGCGGTTTGCCGTCGTCCCAGGGCATCGGCGGTCGCGGCGCGCGCGGCTGGGCGGCCGGCGCGGCGTCACGTCGGGGCGGCGGCGATGCCACCTCCGGCTGCGCCCGGCACGACACGCCCGCCACGGCTGGCAGCAGCGACAGCAGCAGCCGAAGCAAGAACGAGCGACCGTGCCGAGACAAGGCCGGCATCATAGGAGGAGGCACCGTTAATCGCGAAAATTCACGAACTGCAGATCGACGCCGAAGTCCTCGCCCCGCAGCTCGGTCATGGCCGCCTGCAGGTCGTCGCGGTTCTTGCCGGTGAAGCGAACCTCGTCACCCTGGATCGAACCCTGCACCCTGATCTTGCTGTCCTTGATCAGCCGCACCATTTTCTTGGCCATCTCGATCTCGATGCCCTGCTTGATCTTGATGAGCTGGCGCACCGTCTGGCCGCCCGCGGCCTCGACCGGCTGCGGATCGAGACAGCGCTGCGACACATTGCGCTTGGCCATGCGGTCGCGCAGCACACCCACGGCCGACTTGGTGCGCTCCTCGTCGCTTGATCGCAAGATCAGACCCTCGGGTGTGCGTTCGAGCTGCGTGTTCGAGCCCCGGAAGTCGAAGCGGTTCGCGATCTCCTTGATCGCGACGTGAAGCGCGTTGTCGAGCTCCATGAGGTTCACCTTCGAGACCACATCAAATGAGGGCATGGTTCACGTCTTCTGCTGTGCGAAGCGTTTGCGTTCGTCGAGGTTCAGCCAGGCCGGCCTGACCAACCCGATCATGTGTTCCATGAACCTGAAGAACCGGATGCGCGCGAGCAACGGGTTCAAGACTCCGGAGGTGATGCAGTAGTGGGTATCATGCGGCACCTTGTGGTGGATGTTGTGGCGCTCGGGCGACAGGATCACGCCCATCACCTGCAGCCGCCGCACCACAGGCGCGACCCGGTCCGCGTGCGCCCATTTGTGGAACTGGTTGGTGCCGAACATCCATAGCGCGGTCGAGAGCATCAGCGCCCCATAGTAGAAGAAGAATCCCGGCGCGCGTGGCATCAGCACCACCACGTGGGCGAGGACCAGCACGCACACGATGCAGTTGTTGCCGTTGGTCTCGATGAACCCGTGGCGGGTGATGTCCTTGGGGTCGACGTGGTGGAAGCGAAACGGCGCGATGAAATGCGCCCCGATGAGCAGCGTGTGCTCGTCGCCCAGCGTGTCGCCGGTCCAGTGCGCCAGGCCCGAGATGAAATCCGCCGCGAAGTACCCCCCGGCCAGGGCAGCGGCAATCATCAGGGCCCCGGCCCAGGTCGTGACCCCCTGCGCGAGCCGCAGGCCCAGGTAGCAAAACTGCGCGATCGCGCCTGCGATGCATACGAGCTCGATCGCGCGATGCCTTCGCGCGTAACCATACGGTCCCTTTCCTGCCATCCAGCCCAATTCGCTCCATACTTAAGGAAGATGGCAAGTCACGCAACCCAGGATGACGCAGAACCGCTGGCCCCGGCCGCGCTGGCCTCGTTCCGCCGCGCCGATCACGTACCTGCCGGTTACTCGGCCGGGTGGCACATGGCCCGCACAGCGGCCATCGCGACCGCCATCGGCGGGCTGGCCCTGTGGCTGGCCCGCACCGCCAGCCTGGTCGACTGGCTGTTCCTGCCCGGCTTCTTCGTGGTCGGCAACGCGCTTGAGTGGGCCGTCCATCGCGGCCCCATGCACCGGGTGATGGGACTCCGCATCCTGTACGTGAACCACACGCTGGTTCACCACCGGGCTTTCCCGCACACCAACATGCCGGTGGCCGAGCCGCGCGAGCTGGGACTGGTCATGATGCCCTGGTACACGATGCTCGGTCTGTTCGTGGTGGTGTCCCCGGTGGCGCTGGTCGTGGCCTGGCTGCGCGGCAGTGGCCTGGCCGGCATCTTCTACTTGTTCTGCGCCGCCAACTTCCTGTACTACGAGCTGCTGCACGGCTCTTACCACCTGCCCGAGGCGACCCTGGCCAAGCTGGGCCTGGGGAGCAGCCGCCTCTTCCGCGCCTTGCAGAGCCACCACCGCCACCACCACCGCCTCGATCGCATGGCCCACGTGAACTTCAACGTGACCTTGCCGCTGTGCGACTGGCTCGCCGGCACCAAGGAGCGCGAGGACCGGCCGCCCAAGCCTGCACTCGGAAGCGACGGCCACGACGCTCGCAGTTCCATTTGACACTTGCGGAGGCGGCGGGTAGATCCCTCGACCCCGGGGGGTGGTAGTTAAGTTGGTTATAACGCCGGCCTGTCACGCCGGAGGCCGCGGGTTCAAGTCCCGTCCACCCCGCAAGATAACTATCGGAATCCACTGTCTATTTTCTGGCCCGTGAGTTGGCGTGAGTTGAGTTTGCGGAGTTTTCTAGCGGCGTGCTTTGCGCCGGGCCGTCGGACTTGGGCCCTCTAGGGAGCGGGCGGCGCCTCGTCCGGGGCGACGGGCGACCACCACTCACGGCTCCAGGGGCCCTCGCCGCGCGGACCGATGTACGCACCCGCGACCACCACCTGGTCGAACGAGGCGCCGAGATCGCGCGGAGCGCCCATAGCCTTGTGGCGGAACGAGGTATCCAGGAACAGGCTGTCGATCTGCAGTGTCGCCACGTCACGCAGCCGGAGCCGGGTGAGTTCGCCGGCCCGCTCGCCGTCGAGCCAGCCGACCACCGCGCCGTCCAGCTTGCCCGGGGTGTTCAGCTTCACCCGCAGCTCCACCGAGTGCCAGACACCTGGCACGAGCGATCGGGTCCAGCGTTTCCTGCCCTTCAGGGCACCGTCCATCGGGATGTTGACCCCGAAGGCGATCGCGCCGTCGTGCTGCCACTCGGCGCGGACGTTGACGCCGTCGCGGCCATTGCCCTTCGCACACAAGCCACCGCACACACCCGGCAGGAACCCACCCGGGCCGAACTCGAACTCTGGATCCAGGCGGACGTAGTAGCGCACGTGGATCACGTCGCGGCCCGCGGGCGCCGAGAGGTTCTGCGCCAGCCGGACACGCATCCTCGTGCCGCCGTCCTGCTGACCGGAGCCGCGGGAATACCCGACGTGGAGCGCGTTGCCCACCATGCCGGGCCGGATGTCCGTCGTATGCTGGCGCAGCCAGTCCCGGATCGGCCAGACCGCGGTCGTGGGTCGGGTCTCGAACGCGCCGAAGAATATCAGGTCCGGGCGCACGGCCAGCTCCGGACCCTCGGACGCCACCAGTTCCTCCCGATCGCCCAGCACAGCGGCGGGCACGACCGGCGCGGGCGACCGCGGCGGGGGCGGCGTGACGGCTACAGCCGGCGGCGGCGTCGTCGGAGCGATGAGGCGCGGCGGCGCCGGTGGAAGCTGCACGGCCACCGGAGGAGTCACCTCGACACTCTCGCCACCAGCGCGGTTCGATTGGGCCAGGCGGGCCGGGCTACCCGCCCGCAGGAGCATCAGGGCCAACGACGCTGCTACGGCCAGGCTGGCGCCCCCGGCCATCCAGCGCCAGGGACGCGGCCGGCGCGTGCCGCTCCGGTCGATGAGCTCCTCGACGGCATCGGCCAGGCGCGCTCCGTGGGCGGGACCGATCGACAGCCAAAGCAGCCGCTCGACACGCGTCCAGGTGTCCTGGGGCGTCCGGTTCCGCATCAGCACACCGAGCTGACGCGCGAGCCGCACTTGCGCCACGAACTCACGTTTCCAGCCCTCGTCACCAGTAACCGCGGCCTCGAGCTCGCGCCGCTCAGCCGCGGTCACCACCTCGGACAGGTAGCTCTCCACCAGATTGTGAAAGCGCGCTTCAGTCATGCTCGGGCCTCGTTCTCCATGCACTGGCGCAACGACTTGCGGATGCGGCACAGGTTGACGCGCACCCAGACCTCCGTGCGCTTGAGTCTTCCCGCCAGGCTGCCGATCGCCTCCTGCTTGAGATACCGCGCCTCGACCAGCTCGCGCGACTGGAGCGGCAGGCGCTCAATGCACGAACGTAGGCGCCGCGTGTGAAACTCCAGCTCGTCCATGCGCTCGAAATCCTCCAGGCCAGACTCGACGGCGATTGCGCCCAGGATGTCCTCTCCCGACGCCAGGAACCGCCGCTGCTCACGCAGCTCCTTCAGGAGGTGGTTGCGGGCTATCGCCTTGAGCCAGGCGCGGAACGCACCCTGCGGCTGGTACAGGTCCAGCTTGTGGTAGGCGGTCACGAAGGTCGCTTGCAGTACCTCCTCGGACAGGCCCACGTTCACCTCGAACGCGGACAGAAACAGCCGCAGGTCGCCCTGCAATTCGATCACCAACTGCCGGAACGCCTGACGGTCGCCAGCCTTGGCGTCGCCGACCAACCGGTCAATCTCTTCGCCGTTCATCTGATGGGCCACTCCTTGGAATCGACCCGGGCGGTCTTGAGGTAGGCCTGGATCGCCGCCACCACGTCGGGATGTTCGGCTGCCACGTCCTTTGCCTCGCCGAGGTCCTTCACCACATCGTACAGCGCCAACTTGCCATCGAGTCCCTTGCGGATCGCCTTCCAGTCCCTCCAGCGCACCGCCTGCGTGAACACCTTCTCGTGGGACTCCCTTCCGCCGTCGGTGAGATCGCGCTTCGTGCCACGCAGCGGGCCGCTCGAGGTGAAGAACGCGGCGTCGTGCCCGCCCTCGTGGTGAGCGCCGTTGTCCGATGTGAAGAAGACGATCGTGTCGTCATCGAGGCCGAGCGCCTTCAGGCGATCCAGCACGCGCCCGACCGCCGCATCCGTCCAGCTCACCAGCGCCGCGAAGCGTTTTTCGACCTCGGGCCAGTCCCTGTCCTTGTAGGCGCCGAGATCCGGAACTTCGATGCCCATGTTGCCGCCCTCATTGTTGGCGTGCGGGGTCGTCAGCGCCAGGTACAGGAAGAACGGTTGGCTCTTGTGGCGGTCGAGGAACGACAGCGCCTCCTGCGTGAACAGCTCACCGCTGAAATCCATCCGCACGCTGGCCACGCCGGCGCTTGAATTCAGCTCGTCCGGCACGACGTTCCTCAGCTTCACCTTATCGCCGTTGCGCCACAGGAAGGTCGGCCACGAGTTGTGGGCGTGGCTCTGATCCAGGTAGCCCAAAAATTCGTCGAACCCCTGCTTGTTCGGCGCGCCGGCTGTCCCCTCGCGGCCGAGCCCCCACTTGCCGACGAGCCCCGTGCTGTAACCAGCGGCCTTCAGCACTTCGGCCACCGTGACGTCGCCCGGCTCGAGCGCCGTGCCGCCGTTGCCGCGGATGCGCGCGTGACCCGTGTGCAGTCCCGTCATCAGCACCGAGCGCGACGGCGCGCAGACCGTCGCACCCGCATGCGCCTGCGTGAAACGCGTCCCCTGCGCCGCAAGGCGGTCGAGGTTCGGCGTCGTGATCCGCTTTTGCCCGTACACCCCGAGATCGCCGTAACCGAGGTCGTCGGCAAGGATGAACAGGATGTTCGGCTGCTTGCGGGCGGCGTGGGCAGCGCCGCACACGCTCGATATCAGCAGGAAAACCGCTGCGGCTCGGGCCACGTGGCTAGAACCCGGCGACGCGAGCATCGTTACAGAAGGAATCACGGGGTCTTCGCACACCGGAAGCCGATGTGGTTGGCGCCGGTGTCGGTGGCGCCCTTGTTGCGCGCCGCATTTGTGTAGCGGTAGCAGTACTGGTCGCTGCACAGGAACGAGCCGCCGCGCAGCACGCGCTTCTTGCTGCCTGGCTCCTCGGGATCGAGGCTGTCGTCGGGCCCCTGGGGATTCCACGCCGGGCTGTGCGCGTAGTAGTCAGGCCGGTACCAGTCGCTGACCCACTCCCAGACATTGCCGGCCATGTCGTGGAGGCCGTAGCGGTTCGCCGGGAACGAGCCGACTGGCGCCGTTCCGAGGAAGCCGTCGTCCTTGGTGTTGCGGCTGGGGAATTTGCCCTGCCAAGCGTTCGCCATCCACTTACCGTCGACGGTCTGGCTGTCGCCCCAGAAAAACTTCTGCTTCTGCTTGCCGCCGCGGGAGGCGTACTCCCACTCGGCCTCGGTCGGCAGGCGCTTGCCGGCCCACTTGCAGTAGGCCACGGCGTCGTCCCAGGCCATGTGCACAACAGGGTGCTTCTCCCGGTCCTTCAGCGACGACTTCGGTCCGTCGGGGTGGTGCCAGTCGGCACCGTCGGCGTACTTCCACCAGGCCATCGGGTTGTCGAGCGGCACGTCTTCCTTGGGTGCGTGGAAGCAGACCGAGCCCGCGACCAGCTTCTCCTTGGGCACGCCGGGAAAATCCTCGGACTTCGGCTTCTTCTCGGAGATGGTGACGTAGCCGGTCGCCTTCACGAACGCCTCGTACTTCTCGTTGGTCAGCTCGGTGCGATCGATCCAGAAACTGTCGACCGTCACCTCGTGAACCGGCAGCGAGTCGGGCGACGCTTCATCGGCGCCCCCCATCAGGAAGGTGCCACCGGGGATCCAGGACATCGCCGCGGGTGGCGCGCCGGCGGGTGGATCCTTGCGGACGGGTGCGGGAGCCGGAGGCGCGGCAGGTGGCGGTGCCGTGAGCGCCGTCGGTTCCTTGCAGGCGAACAGAAAAACGATCGGAAGGCAGCGTCTCACGTCAAGCATCTCAGATTGGCATGAAGCCTAGACCGAACGCGCGCTCGACGAACCAGGCCAGGCCCATGACCCCGACCGCGGTCGAGAGCGCCCACCTCGCTTGCACGCTCCACCCCGCGCGCCCGATCGCCAGGCACAGCGGCAGCAGGACGGCCACGATCCCGAGTTGACCTACCTCTACCCCGAGGTTGAAGCACAGCAGCGACTTCACCAGCCCCTCGCGTGGCAGCGACATCTCGCGCAGCACGTTGGCGAAGCCGAAGCCGTGCACCAGGCCGAAGGCGAAGGTTAACAGCCAGCGGTGTCCCATGCGCTTGGCCCACAGGTTCTCGGCGGCGACATAGACAATGGTGGCCGCGATCGACGCCTCGATGAAGCGCGCCGGCAGGTGCACCACCTCCATGGCGGCGAGGATCAGCGTGATGCTGTGGGCGACGGTGAAGGCCGTCACGATCTTCAGGATCTCGCGCAGCCGGCTGACCAGGATCAGCGCCAGCAGAAACAGGATGTGATCGTAGCCCAGGAAGATGTGCTTGATGCCCAGCACCAGGAACTGCTTCCAGGCGGAGGACGAACCGGTCGGCGCCGCGCGGTTCTCTTCGGAGAAGTAGGTGTAGTCAGGCTCCACTTGCGAAAATACGATCTCGTCCACGTGGTGCTGGCCCTGCTCGATCGAGCCGAGGTGTGTGTGGCGCTCGCCCACGGTGTCGAAGATCGTGTAAAGCAGCGCCACCTGCTGCGGCACCTTCTCCACCGGCCGCCGGAACAGGAAATGGATCAGCGTCGCCTGCCGGTCCTTCATGGCCACCGCCGGCAGATCGGGCGGCCAGATCACGCTCACCGGCTCGCCGATGTCGGCGTCCACACCGTCCAGCGTCACCTGGATGTGCGACCTCAGGAACTGCTGGACCAGCGGCGCCTTCTGCATCAGCGCCTGCTGCGTGATACGCCCATCCGCGTCCAACTCCAGCGGCGCGATCTTCGGCACGGTCGCAAGATCGAAGGTGAGCTGGAACTCCACTTTGTCGGCTGACAGCCGGATCTTGCTGTAGCTGGTGTCGGGATTGTGGGCGAACGCAGGCGTGGCGACTAGCAGAAGCCAGACGACGATCGAACCCTTGATCGAACCCTTGATCGAACCCTTCATCGCGGTTTGTACGTGATCCACATCGGCGAGGCCCAGACCAGCTCACCGTCGGCCTGCTCGCCACGTACGTAGTAGTAGCTGGTCTTGCCGGCCGCTGGATGTGGATCGGTCCAGTCGGCGTCGAAGGCCGCCTGCCCCGGCTGCCAGGTCTGCACCGTCTCGTTGTCCTTGATGACCAGCACCTTGGCGAAGGGCCCGGTGCCGTGGAGATGGATCTTCAGCTTCGGTGGCTCGCCGGTGGTGAACTCCTCGCCCATCATGTGACTTCCAGACCGCACGTCGGCGATGATGTTGTCGGTGGCCGCATACGTCCGGCGCGCCTTCATCGCATCGAGGATCGCCTCGCGCGACAGGTCGCTCACGTAGGCAATCGCGTAGCTGATGTGCGTGGAGCCGTGGTCGCTCGACGACTGGAACGCCAGACGGTAGCCCTTCTGCAGCGCCAGGTTCACGAAGCCCTTCGGCCGCCAACCGCCGATGGCGTCGGCCTCGGTCGGGCTGCGCGGCGCACCCGGCATCTCGTAGTTCTGCCGGCAGCCCTGGTAGATCTCGACGAACGGCTCGACCACCGGATCGTTGTCGCGCCAGTCGGTGCCCATGTTGGTGGCGCTGGTGTGCGAGGAGCACACGCCCCCGAACTTGCGTAGGTACCGGTACAGCATCTGCGTGTCCGGGGCGTGGGTCGGCACATCGGGGTTCGAGATCGGCAGCCGCGGCAGCGTCCGGATGCCCCGCTTGCTGAAAACCACGTTCCGGTGCCCCTCGGGATACGGAACGCTGCGCTCGTAGGTGAACATCGGATCGAAGGAGCCCGGCAGGTGAAAAGCATCGGTCGTCTTCTGGATCAACCACCACGGGTACTCGCGCCCCGCGCCGCTGTCATGGTCGCCGTTGCCGATCCAGTCGAACGCCGCCACGTCGATCGCGTAGCGCCACATGTCCTCGATCGGCCCGTCGTTGCCGCCGTCGCCACTAACCTCTGTGTGGCGGTGAAACTCGCCGCGTACCGGGCGCAGCGCCGTGCCGTTCAGGTCCATGCGGTAGGCACGGACGCGCGCCACATCCTGGTCTTCCTTCTGGACCACGGCCAGCACCTGCGGGTTCGCGTCGGGCAGTTGCGTCGACGGCACCAGCGCCATCGGACCGGTCTTGCCGGAAGCGGCGAGCTGCGCGATGTAGATGTCGTTGTCGTAGGGATCGCTCTTTCCCTCCATGCTGTGGTTTCCCTTCTTCTTGGCGCCGGCCGCCTGCAGCGAGCGATCCATCCGATGGTCGGTCGCCTGCGCAATCAGGATGCCGCCCTCGGGGGCCGCGACCACGGCCGGTACGTTGTAAAGAAGGTCATCGGAGTGCGGCACCAGGATCGGGCCCGTCCAGCGCTTGCCGTCGTAGAAGAGAGCGTGCTCCATCCACACCGAGCCGAGCGGCGAGCGGAAGTCGTTGGCGCGCGCGCGGAGCAACAGCCAGATGTGGCCCGCGCTGTCGGTCGCCAGCCGGGACAGATTGTTGTAGGCGACGCTCTTCTTCATCTCCGCCTCTTCGCCCGACTTGCGTGACTCGCCCTCGGGCTCCAGCGCCGGCACGCGCTGCGGGTGGTAGCCCTTGCGTGGCCGGGCCCCGGGCACCGCGTTCAGGAACGAGTCGGCCGGATCGAACCAGCGCCCCTGCGCCAAGACGCGCATCCCGATCTGACGGCCGCCGCCGTAAAGCGGAACACCCTTGACCTTGCCCGCTGGCACCATCGCACCCCAGTCCTTGCCCCAGGTCGGCCCACTCTCCTCCCAGGCGACCCAGAGCCGGTTGTCACGATCGTAGGTCAGGCAAGGCCGCGCCTCGTAGCGCAGCGAGTTCGCGACCGGACGCGCAGCCTGAACCTTTCCAGATGCCCACTCGCGCACCCAGACGTCGTAGTCACCCTTGTCGTAGGTGTCCCAGGCAATGGCCACCTGGTTTCCGCGCGCGGCGATCGCCGGTGCCCAGGCGTTGCGCCGATTCGCGCTGACCACCGTCTCGGGTGTCCAAGTGCCGTCGTCGCCCTGGTGCCTTTCGAGGATCCGGAACATCCGCTCACGCGCGCCCTGCCAGGCCACCCAGATGCGGCCCTTGCCATCCGAGCCCGCCACCGGGGCGACGTCATTGCCACCATCGGTGGTGAGCCGCTGCGCCTCGCCCCCGACCGGACGCGCCCAGACGTCGAACTGGCCGTCCTTCCGTTCAGACCAGAACGCCCAGACGCGCTTCTTCGCATCGACCGCCAGCGCGCACTTGTAAATGTCACCCTTGCCTGCGGTCATCGCGATAGGCGGCGCCCACTTGCCCCCTTTGCGCGCCTGCAGCCAAAGCTGGTCGCCGCCGGCGGGAGTGGCCAGGAACGAGAAGTCGGCCGGCTCCTTGTCGAGCGAGCGGGCACGTTCGTCGCGATCCAGGCCGGGCGTGAAGCTGACGTAAGCCACCCAGACCGTACCGTCGGGGCCGGTCACCGCCGCGGGATGGTCATCGTCTGTGCGGCCCGTGGTGAGCGCCGTCGATACGGCGACACGCTCGATTTCCACAGCGCCATTGAGATCATCCTGCGCCTCGCCCAGCACGAGCGCAGCGGCCTTGAACTGGAACGCACCGTGGGGCGTCTTCACCTCGACGACCGAAGCCGGCGTGACGTCGGCGAGTGTCAGCACCACGCCGTTGTCCTCGATGACCCTGGGCGCGGCTCGACCGCCGCCTGCTGCCGCTGCCGCCGCCTTCTGTGGGTTGTTCGTGCGTGGGCCCCTGACCAACGGACCGCGCGTCGAGGCCTTCCACCCCGTGACCCCTGTCACAGAGTCCTCCTGCCCGAAGCGCCACCCGTCGATCGCCGTGACCCGCCCCGCCTTCACCGACACCGTGCTGTCCCAGTTCGTCGGCGCCGCGTCCTTTAGGCCGAAGCGAACCCGCACCGCCAGGTCTGCGGCCCGCGCCGGGTATGCAGCCGCTACACAGACGAGCAGAACGAAGGTTCGCATGATAGCGAACCCAATCCAGCGAGAGGGCCATTGTTACAGGCCGATGCCCCCCTAGCAGCCAGGCGGTCCGCTGGCACCGCGCTACCCGCCCGAAAGCGGCAGGCCTAACTGAGTCACGAAGCGAGCAACGCCGCTGAAGAAGTCTGGGTCGATGCGAAACGCATCCTGATGGCCGCCGGCCACGTCCTGAAACGTCTTCGGTGGCGGGGCCAGGTCGAACAGTTTGTGCCCGTGCGCGATGGGTACGTCGGCATCGGCGCGCGCGTGCAGGAACAACTTTGGCATCGTGATGCGGGCAATCTTGTCGACGGATGCGAAGCGATTTCGCGCTAGCCACGCGACGGGTAGGTACGGGTAAAGCTCTGCCCCGAGGATGGCAACAGAAAGCAGCGCGCCTTCGACGACCAAGCCTGCTGCCGGGACCCCGGCAGCCAGATCGATGGCCACAGCGGATCCCAGCGAGTACCCGTAGATCATGATCCGGGATGGCGGCACACCCAACTCGCCGGTCAGGTACGCGTAGGCGGCGGCGGCGTCGCGGTAAAACCCGACCTCGGACGGCACGCCGCCACTGCCGCCGTAGCCGCGGTAGTCGACGGCAATCACCCCCAGGCCCAAGTCGCGAAACTTCGCCCACGCTTCGTTGTATCCGGGGTTGCCGATGTTGCCCGACGCCCCGTGGAGATAGAGCGTCCAGCCTGCCTTGGTAGCCGGTACCGTCGGTGGCGGCTGAATCACCCGTGCCACCAGCGTCACACCATCGGCGCTCCGCAGCGTCACGTCGCGGCTTTCAAGGCCAAGCTGTGCCGCGGCCGGCGGCGGCGTTCCGCGCTCGGGATGGAACAGCAGTGCGTCTTCGTTGAGTCTGAAATAGACCAGCACCGCCCCGTAGGCCACCAACGCGACCGCGACTGCGCCAAGCCCAATCCGCAACATCGTCATGACTGGGCGAGTGTGCCAGTGCGCGGGTTCGGTGGACAGCGTACTTCCGGTTCTCTGCTAAAGAAGGCCTGGACCGCCGCATGAAAATAGCCCTCATCTATCCGCCGACCTGCGACCCCACCGCACCGTACGTCGCGGTGCCCATGCTGACCGGATTTCTGCGCGCCAACGGCGTCGAGGTACTGCCCATCGACGCGAACATCGAGGCCTACGATGGGATGCTCCGTCGCGTGCCGATGGCGGCACTTCGCGATCGCCTGGAAGCCCGGCTGCAACGGCTGGACGGCCGAGCGTCGCTGAACCACGGCGAGCAACTTGAGTACCACGCTCTGTGGCAGGCGCGCGGCGACGCGCACGCGGTACCGGACGGGGTCGATGAAGCGGTGGCGATCCTGCGCGACCGTGAACGCTTCTTCGACCCCGAGCTCTACGCTTGTGCGGTTGACACCATCGACGCCGCTTTGCGGGTGATCTCGGCTGCGCACACGCCCCTGCAACTGGATTTCACGGGCTACCGGACGCCGTTTGCGCTGACCACGCCCGAGGAAATCGCGAACGACGCCTCACCGGAACGAGATCCCTTTGACGCCTACATCGTCGGTGACCTGGCGCCGCGCTTGCGGGCCGCAGGGGTCGGGGTGGTCGGGATCTCGCTGTGTTTCCCCGGGCAGTTGCAACCCGCGTTCGCGTTCGGCCACAAGTTGCGGCGCGAATTGCCCGGTGTGCATCTGACGATCGGCGGCCCGGCGATCACCCAGTTGCTGATCCGGCTGCACGGATCTGCGCTGGCGGCGGCGCTAGGACCGTTCGATTCGGCGGTGGTCTACGAAGGTGAGCACACGCTGCTGGCGCTGCTGCGTGCGCTCGACCAGCGCCCCGGCGACGCGCGCGCGCTGGTGGGCATCGCCAATGTGGTCCATCGCGATCGGTTGCTGGGGGCGAAGTTCGCGCCCGGCGAAGCCAGCGAGGACATGCGGCTTCTGCCCGCACCCGACTTCGACGGGCTTCCGCTCGACAAGTACCTGTCGCCGCACCTGACTCTGCCCTACGATCCGACGCGAGGCTGTTACTGGGGCAAGTGCACGTTCTGCCACTACGGACTGGCCGAGGTGGGCACGGCCAGCTATCGCGAGCGCTCGGTGCAGACCGTCGTGGAGCATCTGGCGGCGCTGTCGCAGCGCTATGGCACCAAGCACTTCTATCTGTCGCAAGACTCCGTGGCGCCCAGGACCATCGTGAAACTGGCCGGTGCGCTGGCCGACGCCGGGCTGGACCTGCGCTGGGCTACCGACCTCAAGCCCGAGCGCTACCTGACCGCCGAGCGGGCCGAGACGCTGCGGCGAGGTGGGGCGGTGGCCTGCGCGCTGGGCGTCGAATCGGCAAGTCCCCGGGTGCTGGGGCTCATTGATAAGGGCGCCCCGGTCGAGGTGGTTGCAGACGTGATCGATCGGCTGGCGTCGGCCGGCATCGCCGCAGAAGCCATGTGTTTCACAGGATTTCCCACCGAGACTTTCGACGACGCGATGGAGACGTTGAATTTTTTGCACGAGCGCGGCGACCAGGTCGCTGCGTTCCTGGTGGGCGAGTTCGATCTCACCCACGGAGCCCTGGTCGCCCAGGCACCCGAGCGGTTCGGCATCCGAGAAGTCTGGCAGGTGGAAGGCGACACGCTGGGAACGGGCCTGTTCTTCGAAGAGACGGTGCCTGCGAAACACGGCGACGAGCCTGCCCTTCTCGATCGTGCCCTCGACGATCTGTCAACGGGCTGGTTGTTGCGTCCCTATCCCTGGGCTGGCTCGCTGTCGACCGCGCACACTGTGCTGTACTACGACCGCTACGGCCGCGACATCTTCCGCAAGCTGGCCGCAACGGCACAAGGTGGCGTGATGGGTGCCCGGCCAATGGAAATGCCGGCGCGTTTCGATCTCGCGGCAGCGGCGCGCGCGCTTGGTCGCGAGGCAAAGATCTGGCATCGGTTGGTTCGCGTCGATCGCAAGGTCTCACGCCAAGCCCACGATGCCCTGACCATGGGGGCGGTGGCGTTGCTCCCCAAGGCACGGACCTACCGGATCAGCGCGGGCGAGGTACCGGTTTCAGTGCGCCGTCCCGCCCGCGGGCGCCGGCCACCCAACTCGCCCAACGCTTTGGGCTGATCGGCCCCGGACGGCAGGCAACCTGGGGCACCCTCGCGCCGAGACCTCCGCCTGGTGTCAGCCAGTGCCCCTGCATCGCCAGCGACCGCTACGGCCGCGCTCTCGCGAGATCGTGACCGCGCGGGGAATGATCAGCGTCAGGCTCGATGGAACCACTTCGCTCGCGGAGCCAACTCTGCCATGATGTGACACATGAGACGTCGTAGTGTCGCGCCGGAGTGGATTGGCATCGATGAAGCGTCGGTGCTGGCGGGTGTCAGCCGCCGGACCATCCACCGTTGGCTCGCCCGTGGCCGCGTCGGGTCCAGACGCCTCGGCCGAAAGGTGGAGATCCGCAGGGCCGACGTTCTGCCTGCCGCCAGCGGAAACGTTTCGCTCCTCGACCTGGTTACGCCCCTCCGCGACGATGCCTTTGCAACCCTGCTGCTGAGCATCCATCGAGAACGCGGCCGCGAAATGGGTCGGAAAGCTCCTCGCCTGGGCTGACATGTATCTTCTCGACACCGACATCATCAGCTACCTGTTGCGCGAGCAACCCATCGCGCCCCTGATACGTCGAGCTGCGCGGGAGCCGGCGGAGCACCAGCGCATGAGCACGATTACGATTGGCGAAATTGGGTTCGGTGCCTACCGGAGCGGGCGGCCGGCGTTCTATCTCGATCGCTTCAAGACCCTCCTTGCGGCATTGCGCGTGGAACCCTTCGACACCGATGCCGCCTGGCGGTACGCAGAACTGCGGGCGGATCTCGAGCGCCGTGGCAAGCCCCTCGCCGAACCGGATCTCAGGATTGCCTCGATCGCTCTCGCGCGCGGACTGGTCGTCGTTACGCACAACGTGCGCCACTTCGCGCGAGTCCCGGGCCTCCTGGTCGAAGACTGGACGATCTAGCAACCCACCAACCCCGTGAACGTGCGCGCCCACGCCGGCGGGATGGGCAACGCATGCACGCGTTCGCGAAACGCGGCCAGGCGCTCCGGTTTCATCGCCGGGCCGATGAATGAGATGGACCTACTGGAAGCGCCGGGTGCTCCGCCGCAAGGCCAACCGGCCCAGCGACCAAGACGCGTAGCCCCCTCGGCCACGCCAGGCGAAGTGCCATTCGCCCACGGAAAACGTCACCTTCCTTACCACCGCTTGCGATCGAGCTCGCTCAAGGCCGGCCCCCCTTTCGCCCAAGGCCCGCCGTGTTCCCACCCCTCGCGCCAGATCGACGACATCGAATTCTTGGCCAACTGAACCGTTGACCAGGGGCTCGCGCCGCCTGACCCCGAGCACCTGCGTCGACTGCGTCGACCCGCGCGTTAAGCCACTTTCGCGTAGAAGTCGCTCTGGATCCGAGCGGCAAACTTCCCGCACTCGGCGATCCTGGCGGCATCCACGCCGGTCGCTATACCGAGCCGGGAGAAGAACCGCACGAGGAGCTCGGTCGCGATGTTGCCATCGGCACCTGGGGCAAACGGGCAGCCGCCCAGACCGCCGTAGGCGCTGTCGAACATCCTGACGCCAGCCAGGAGCGCCGCGTAGACGTTCGCAAACTCCATCCCGTCACACTGATGGAAGTGCGCCCCGACCTGAGCGTGCTTGAGGTTCGCGACGACCTCGGCGCAGAGCTCCTGAACCAGGGCCGGATCGCCAACACCGGTCGTGTCACAAAGCGTGATCCCAACGTAGCCGGCCGCCTCGAGCTCCCGCGAAATGCCGAGCACTCTGCCGCAGGGGACTCGTCCTTCGATATCGCAACCAAAAGCCGTCGCGATGTTGGCGCGCATGACAACCCCGGCCTGTCTCGCCACGTCAGCCATCGCCACGAGTTCAGTCAATGACTCTGCGACGGTCCGATTCACGTTGCTCTTGTTGTGGGCTTCGCTCGCGCCCATCACCGCGATGACCTCTCTGACCCCGTTCGCGATGGCGAGCTCGAGTCCCCTCCGGTTGGGCACGAGCACCTTGTGGAACGCTCCGTCGCTCGGGAACGCCGCCACGATCTCGGCTGCGTCTCGCATCTGGGGGACCCACTTCGGGCTGACGAACGCGGTGATGTCGATGTGCCGGATCCCCGTCTCTTTGATCAGGCGAATGAACTGAATCTTCGTCTCGGTTGGGACGAACCCGCCCAGGTTTTGCAGCCCGTCTCGCGCCCCAACCTCGGTAATGTCGACCCGATCGGGCAGGTTTGGTCTTTGGGTCATGGCTACAGAACAACCTTCTCGAGCAAATCTCCGAATATCTCGGATTCCGGAGGCTCTGTACGGTCGAGCGGCTCGGCAACGCGCGTGATGTTGATGTAGTGCTTCTGGGTGATGTTCTCCGACGCCGAATTGCCGCCCCATGTGCCGCAGCCCAGGGAGAAGGTGAATGCGAGGCCGTTCGACCAGTTTCCGCTGTTGGAATTGCCGTGCGGCTGTCGGACGATCACGCGGCTGGTCTTGGTCTGCTCGCCTAGCCGCAGGATGTGATCGGGGTCGAATGAGTGAATTCCGCACGAATGACCGAGGCCGGAATAGCCGGTGATGGCGTTGACCTGGGCGATGGCATCGTCAAAGGCGCGGTACTTGTAGAGCGTCAGCACGAGGGAGATCTTCTCGCCCGAGAACGGGAAGTCCCTCCCAACTTCGGTTTCTTCGACCATGAGGAACTTGGTTCCCGATGGAATCGCAATGTTCGCCAGGGCCGCGATCTTGTCGACAGGCTGCGCGACCACGTTCGCCGACAAGATGCCGTCGGTCCACATCACCGCTTGCAGCCTGGCCTTCTCCTCGGGCGTGGTGAGGTAGGCGCCTTCCTTCTTCAGAGCCTCAAGCAGGTTCGCGTAGATACCCTCCTGGATGACCAGCGCGTTCTCGGCCGAGCACCCTGAGGCGTTGTCCCCCGTCTTTCCGATGCGGATCTTCCTGGCAGCATCGGCGATGTCCGCGGTCTCGTCGACCACGATCGCGGCGTTACCGACGCCCACGCCGTAGGAGGGCTTTCCAGAGCTGTAGGCGGCTCGCACCATGTCCCCGCTGCCAGTGGCCATGATCGTGTCGCATTGGCGCATGAGCTCGGCAGCGATCGCCTTCGAAGGGGCAGTGACGCAAATAAACAGGTCCTCCGGTGCGCCGTTCTTTCTCAGGACGTCGCGCATCAGGTCGACGACCCTTGCGGTCGTCCGCTTGCTTCGCGGATGCGGCGCGAAAACCACGGCGTTTCGCCCGCGCAGCCCGAGCATGCCCTTGAAGACGGGCGTCGCCTCCGGATTTGTACTCGGGACCAGTGCGCCGATCACACCGATCGGTTTGGCGATCATTGTGATCTTGGTTTTCGGGTCGCGTTCGATGACGCCGACCGTCTTCTGATCTTTCACGTCGTAGAAGCAGCCAGGCATCTTCTTCGTCAGCTTGGCGATCTTCGCCTCGATCGTCCCCATGCCGGTCTCGGCGAGCGCTAACTCGGCGATCTCCCTGGCAACATCTTTGCGGGACAGGGTGTACACGACGGCGGCTGCCAGCTCGTCGACGCGCCGTTGAGAAAAGCCCTCGGCAACCGTTTGTGCGGCCTTGGCGCGCCCGATCAATTGGGCAACCGTCACGGCAGTGGATTCAAGGCCATTCCCTCCCCCAGCGCCTGTCGCGTTGGAAATGGCCGACAACTTCTCTTCTGCAATCTTGGCGATCATTGGCAACAGAGGATGCCCGAAAACGCAACGCTAGGGAAGCCGTTGCAACATCGCCGAGCGCTGTGACCTAGGTAGGCAACAACCTCTTGGAGCTGGTCCTCGACGGGGCAGCAGGGGTCTATCTTTTTCTTGTTAGATCGGCCCGCGAGCGGCAGTTAGCACGAAACGTAAAGGATAGAGTTGCTCAGACAGCACTAAGCTTTGTCTGGAAGGGCCAGTGAAAAACGCCTCGACCGAGGCGTCGACTGGACCGCTCGGGCGCGCGCACTATGGCTCTCGCTTCGTCGTATGGCTTCCGCGTGACAAATAGCGTTTAGCAGGAGAGATATTGAAACCCCATTCCCCAATAAACACATTTGTTATCGCCGTGACCACGCATTTTTCCCTTGCACCCAGCGCCGCACTGTTGACCGTGATTTTCGCGGCGACGCCGACCGCGCTCGCTGCCCGCGAGCTCGGACTGACCGCGAACCGTGCTTTCGTCGCGCCAGCGGAAGCGGGGCCGGTGGCGCGGCGGCGTCCGCCCGACGGCTCTGGTGCGGTGAAGATCTCGGGCGAGCTCAAGCTCTGGCACAAGGTGACCCTGACCCTGGACGGCCCCTTCGCCGACGAGCGTGACGATGACCCGAACCCGTTCAGCGACCACCGCATGACGGTGCTGTTCAAGCACGAGTCGGGGTCACCCAGCTACCGAGTGCCCGGCTATTTCGCGGCCGATGGTAAGGCGGCCGAGAGCGGGGCCACCTCGGGACGACAATGGCGCGCGCACCTTTCGCCCGACAAGCCGGGGCGCTGGAGCTACGAGATCTCGTTCGTTCGCGGCAAACAAGTCGCACTGGGCGACGCGGCTGGCGAGTCGGTGGCGCCCTACCATGGCCGGCGCGGCCAGATCCGGATCGCGCCCACGGACAAGCGTGGCGGCGATCTGCGCGCCAAGGGGCGCTTGCAATACGTGGGCAAGCACCACCTCCGGTTCGAGGGTACCGGCGAGTACTTCCTGAAGGCGGGGCCCGACTCGCCCGAGACGCTGCTCGGCTACGCAGATTTCGACGCCACCGTGGCGCGTCGCGAGACGGTCCCGATCAAGACCTGGTCGCCCCATGCGCGCGACTGGCGGCCGGGAGATCCGACCTGGCAGAACGGCAAGGGCAAGGGACTGGTCGGCGGACTCAACTACCTGGCCGCCAAGGGGATGAACACGATCTCGTTCCTGACCTACAACGCTGGCGGCGACGGCGACAACGTGTGGCCGTTCGTCGCCCGCGACAACAAGCTGCACTACGACTGCTCGAAACTGGACCAGTGGGGCATCGTGTTCGACCACGCGCAGAAGCTGGGCATCAACCTGCATATCAAGCTGCAGGAGACCGAGATCGACGACTACGTGCTTTTCGAGCGCAAGCAGCGCAGGGAGGCCATCGTCCCCGAGGCGCTCGACGGCGGCAATCTGGGCCCCGAGCGGCGGCTCTACCTGCGCGAAATGATCGCGCGCTTCGGCCACGCGCTTGCGCTCGATTGGAACCTGGGCGAGGAGAGCACGCAACCGCCCGAGCAGCAGCGCGCGATGTCAGTGTTCATTCGCGACACCGATCCGTACCAGCATTCGCGGGTGATCCACTCGTTCCCCGAGCAGCAGGACCTGGTCTTCACGCCGTTGCTCGGCGAAGCATCGGAGCTGACCGGCGCGTCGCTGCAGAATCCGTGGAACGCCACGCACCGGCGCACGCTCAAGTGGCTGACCGAGTCCGCCAAGGCGGGCAAGCCCTGGGTGGTAGCCAACGATGAGCAGGGCAGCGCAGACCTCGGCGTCCCGCCCGACCTGGGCTACCCGGGCTTCAGCGGCAAGGCGACGAAGTCCGGCAAGGCTGACTACGATCTCCACGACGTGCGCAAGGCGACGCTATGGGGGAACTTGATGGCCGGCGGCGCCGGGGTCCAGTACTACTTCGGTTACAAGCTGCCCCAGAACGACCTCAACGCCGAGGACTGGCGCAGCCGCGATCGCTCCTGGGACTACGCGCGCATTGCAATCGCGATCTTTCGCGACACCCGCATCCCTTTCTGGGAGATGAAGAACGCCAACGTGCTGGTCGGTAATCAGAACGACGACGACAGCCGCTGGTGTTTGGCCAAGGCTTCTGACATCTACCTGGTCTATTTGCCCCGCGGCGGCAGCGCCGAGCTCGACCTGGTCGGTGCGGCCGGCGACTTCGCCGTCGAGTGGTGGAATCCGCGCACCGGCGGCGCCGGTCGCGCAGGCTCAGTCGCGCGCGTCCAGGCCGGCGCACCCGCCGCGCTAGGCACTGCCCCGTCCGACCCGGACGAGGACTGGCTGGTCGTGATTCGCCGGCGCTGAGCGTACGATGGGCGCGCCTGCCCTGACGCACAAACAGCCCCAGAGTAGAGCGGGTTTGCACTCGCCGGGCTGGCGTTACATGATGCCGGCCCCATGACCGTTGTCGTGTTGTTCGTCGTGCACTGGCACCTCTCGGTCTTCTGCCAGAGCTTTTTTCTGCACCGTTACGGCGCCCATCATCAGTTCTCGATGTCGAAAGGATGGGAGAAGTTCTTCAACATCCTGACGGCGGTGGCGCAGAACTCGAGCTACCTGAACCCGCGCGGGTACGCGATCTTGCACCGGATGCACCACGCCTACAGCGACGAGGACAAGGACCCGCACTCGCCCAAGGCATTCGGTTCCATGGTACCCGGCCTGTTCAAGATGATGTACCGGACCAAGCGCATCTATCACCAGATCGCCTATTTCGAACAGGCCCCGGAGCCGCGCTTCGATGGCGAGTTCCCGAAGTCACCGGTGCTCGAATGGATGGGCAAGAGCTGGCCGATGCGCATCGTGTGGGGCGCTGCCTTCTTCTTCTTCTACCTGTACTTCGTCACGGCGCCCTGGCAGTGGATCCTGCTGCCCGGGCACTGGATCATGGGGGCGATCCACGGCGCGATCGTCAACTGGTCGGGTCACCGGTATGGCTACCGCACGTTCGACCTGGACGACGTGTCACGCAACTCGCTGCCCATCGACGTTCTGACCGCGGGCGAGCTGTACCAGAACAACCATCACAAGTACCCGATGAGTCCCAACTTCGCCGCGCGCTGGTGGGAGGTGGACACCACCTATCAGATCATGCGGCTCTTGAACTTGTTCGGCATCATCGACATGAGCCGCTCGCAGAAGATACGCTACCGGGCCGAGCCCGCCTCGCCGTAGCGGTTCGTCCATCATGCAGGACAACAACCGAGCAACGTGGCACCCTGCCAGGATCATGACCACCATCCCCCGAGCAGCCTCGCTTCTGTGGATCCTGGCTGGTTTCGCTGCGTCGTGCGGCGGCACGTCTGACCTGCCCCTCATGGGCGAAGGCGGCAGCGGCAGCGGCGAAGGCGGTGGTAAGGGTGGTGGTGGTCGCGCTGGTGGCGGTTCAGGTGGATCTGCTGCTGGTGCCAGTGGGCTCGCCGGCAGGGCAGGGGGATCCGGCGCCGGCGGCACGTCCAGCGGCGGAACTGCCGGCGGCACGTCCAAGGGCGGAAGCGCGGGCGCTGCGTCCGGCGGTTCGGGTGGTGTCTCGGCGGTCGACGCTGCGATTGACTCGCCAATCCGTGACGCTGGCCCTGCCGATGTTGCGGGTCCGCCGCCGATCGACGCGCGGCTTTTCGCGGACAGCACGGGCGGCAGCGATGTGGCCGCGACCGCCCCGGTCTGCCTCGCTGCCGTGATGGCGGGCGCGTCGTGCGACGTGACCACTGCCAAGGAGTGCTCGCTGGCCGGCGGACAGATCTGCGCGTGTATCTCGCGTTGCTCGGGCGTGCCGCCACCGCCTGGATTGACCCACGCCTGGGCGTGCGCCCTGCCGCCGCCGGCGGACTGCCCGGTCGCGGTGCCGCAGAACGGGGTTTCCTGCGCCGTCGGCCCGGGCACGCGTTGTCAGTACGGAACCTGCGGCGGTTCGACCGCGGTGTGCGAGGCCGGCCGGTGGAAGGTCACCTTCATTCCGCCGCCTCCGTGATCAGGTAGGGCAGCCGCCAGGGGCGCGCGCCGTCTACTTCGCCGGCCCAATCAGCGCCACGCCCAGCGCCCGGCGCGCCGAGAAGTACGGCTCGCTGACCGAGAACGCCACCAGATCCTTGAGGCGCCGCTTCGCCGGCAGCAGCGCCGCTTCAGGCGCGTCGGCGCTGAGCACCCGCGCCGCCACCGCCAGATCGTTGGTCAGCACGAAAGCTACCCGCCCACAGGTCAGCTCGATGCCGCGCAGGTGCCGGTCGATATCGAGCGCCGGCTTGGCGGCCAGCACGTCGCGCGCCAGCGTTTCGATCTCACCCAGCAGCGCCGCCGGGATCTGCCGGCGCATCTCGGTGGCGGCCGACTGCACCCGCACCCGATCACCACCGGCGAGACCATCGTGGCGACCAAGTTCCAGGCCCGCGCGCATGGCCACGTCGGCATACGCCGGGGTGCCGCCGACCCAGTACAGGCGCTTCTCGGACCGCAGCAGCGCCACCGTGCGGCCCAGCTGAAACGTCAACTCGGCCTCGTCACCTCGCTCTGCCAAAGCCGTCGCCACCACCAGGGCGGGCGCCACCGCGCCGTCGTCCTGTAGGTTGCGCAGGCCGACCACGGACTTGCCACCATCCGAGACGAACAGATCCGGCACCGACAACTCCAGCGCGCGGCTCACTGCCAGCAGCACGCTGCCAACCGCGCGGCCGTCGCGCGGCAGGTCCACCTTGTCCTGCCGGCGCAAGCTTGCCTCGGACAGCGACTCGGCGGTGCCCTCGGCGGCGTAGCGGCTGAGGAACGAGAACAGCGCAGCCAGGCGCGCGTCTTCGTCGGGGTGGGTCACCCACGGCCACAGCTCGCGCGGCAGCTTGCCCTGCGGCGCCACCGTGCCGGCGCCACGCCCGCGCTCGTAGATCTCGCGCAGATCGGGATCGGCCCTGCGCAGGAACGACAGCGTTGCGGCCACGCACCACAGCTTGTCGGCCGAGCCGGTCTTCTTGTACAGGTCAGCCAGCGCGCGGTACGACGCCAGGCGATCAGGCTCGTGCGCGATCAGGCGCTGGTGGACCTCGATGGCCTTGTCGACGTGACCCGATCCGGTCTCGAGGTACAGACCGGCTAATTGCACCTGCCGCTCGACATTGCTGGGATCCAGCGCGGCCGCGTTCTCAAGCGCCGCCAGCGCCGCCGCCCGATCCGACAACACGCCCTGGGCCAGCTCCCCGATACCGCTCCACAGCCGCAGCGCCAGCGTCTCGTTCCCGCGCGACGGCAAGCGCTTGAGCATCTCGCGGTACAGGCGCGCCAGCCCCTGGTGGTTGCGGACGTCACGCAGGATCTTTTCCAGCGCCTCGAACGCGTCCAGGTAGGCCGGCGCGTCGCCCAGCGCCCGTGACAGCAGATCCGCCGAACGCTCGGGGCTGTCGAGTTCCTGGCGCTCGATGAGCGCGCCTTCGTAGAAGAGGCGCGCCCGTGCCTCGGGGGCGGTCTCGTTCTCGGCCAGCAAGACCTTCATCTCGACTGCCGCGCGCCAGTGCTTGTGACCGGTGTAAAGCTCGCACAGCTTGAGGATCACCGAACGGCGCCCGGGTTCACGCGCAAGCGCGCTCCGGTAGCTGGCGATGGCCTGCACCGAACTTCCGAGGTGGCCCTGGTAGACGTCACCGATCTGTTCCAGCAGCGCACCCTTGTCGGCCTCGACGGCGGTGTCCGCCAGCACGCGCAGTTCGCGCACCAGGCCCGCGTGGTCGCCCGCTTCGCGCAGCAACGCGGCGGCGGCCTCGCGCCCCGATTGCTCCGGCGAGGCTGCCAGAATACCAAACGCGGCGATTGGCACAGGCGGCGGCGCCGATGGTCGCGCCGGTGGCGTGGTGGCTTCGACGACCAGCTTGACGATTTCCGGCAGTGACACCGCGACCGGCACCGCGACCAGTTCCAGATCCGCAGCGATCACCGCACCGGCGCCATTTCCGCCCGCGCTCGACGAGTACACCAGGTAGTGATCCAGCCGCGACGCCGCGCCGCCAAGCAGGCGCGCGACCAGCAGTTCCAGATCCGGATCGCCAGGCGCGAAGCCCAGGAATACGAACGATCGCTCACGGAACCGCTCAGCGACGAAGCTCGCCAGACCCGCGGCACCCTCGCGCCGTCGCAGGTCGAGCGGCGCCAGACACAGGCTGGCGGGCTCATCGGCGCTGCCGAACACGTGCAGGAAGGTGCGTCCCGATCCCGCCACCGCGGTCCCCGCAGCCAGATCGGCGCCAGTCAAGCGCTGGTACGGGCGCTCGGTCAGGGTGGCCATCGCCCGGTCCCAGATACTGTCGAACGATGTGGTCAGCACGTCGGGAAAGCCGAGGCCCGCCAGTCGCATGACCACCTCGGGTACCGGGCGGGGCTGCCCGTACGCCTCGCGCAAGATGGCCGCAACCGCGTCCGGCCCAAGCCGCGCCCGCAGCAGCGCGGTCGCCGCTGCGCCACGCCCGCGCGCGCGTAGGTCCTCCACCAGTCGCCGGTCACGCTCGCCCGCATCGCCGGGCAAGTGTGCGCACAGCCGGCTGCACAGCTCGTCCCACCCCGGCAGTCCAGCCTGCTCGGCGAACCCGAGCCCGGCCACCAGGACCGCTTGTCGCGCTTTGATGCGCTCTAGGAGCGCGGCCGGAAATCCGACCATCGGGCCCTCATTGCCATGGAGCTTTTCCGACGGAGTTTCTAGCCGAGAGGCGGGGCCGACACAATCACACGCGCCCCGAACGGCGAATACTTGCGAGAGGACTTCCCACCTTGCTACCTTGCGCCACACGATGTGCCGTCGGTTCCACCGCTTGATTGCTGTCGCTGGCAGCACCGTGCTGCTGGCAGGGGTGGCGGCGACGGCATCGTCCTGCTCGTCCAGGGATCGGCGTGACCAGAACTACGGCAGCGACGTGGGAGCCACCTATGTGCCGCCTGAGGCCAAGCCCTCGCCCAGGGAGCTGACCGACGCGGCCGGCGACAGCGGCGACGGCGGACCCAGCGGCGACCGCGCCGAGGCACCCGACGACCGCGCATCTCCTGACGCAACCGAGGGCGGAGGCTGATACGATGCCGACGGTGGACCGTGTCCTGAACTGGCAAGGCGACTCGCTCGACGAGCTTCTGAGTGTCTTGCGTGAACCCGCGCTGAGCGTGCGCATCGAAGTCGGTGCCGACAGTGCCGGCCCGATGCTGGGCGAAGTGTTCGTGATCGCAGGTGGCATCGGCGAAGTGCGGGCGGGCGAGCTGCGCGGCGATCCCGCCCTCGACTTCCTGCGCGGGCAAGCCGGGACGCATTTCAAGGTCGAGCCCCGCCTGCCTCAGCCGGAAACCGGTGATATGGATCCGCAGGGGCCCGACGAGGGCGCGCTCGGCAAGCGGCCGCTGTCGAGCCTGATGCGCTACTGCGAAGATTTCGTGCTTACCTGCGCGGTCGAGGTCTGGCGCGGTACCGAGCGCGCCATCCTGACTTACCGTCGCGGTGAAATCGCCAAGGTGATCGTCGACGGTAGTGAGTCGCCGGACCGGCTGCCCGAGGTCATGGCCTGGGTGTACGGCAGCTACCGCATCGTCCTGCCGCAACTCGTCCTGCCTGCCAAGGTGGTGCCGGTCCCCCTGGCCGCCCCAGTGGCCGCCCCGGCCCTGGTCGCCGCCCCAGTTCCGGTCGCCGCTGCCCCGGCGCCGATCGCCGCTGCCCCGGCGCCGGCGCCCATGCCGATTGCAGATCCCCTCCCGGCACCTGCGCCCGCCGAGATGCCGGCCGCAACCAGTCCGCGCCCGTCGCAACGACAGCAGCCTCTCCACCAGACCCTGGCCTACGTGCCCGAGCCGCCGCCCCCTGTGGCCGACGCCGCCCTCCACCGTGAGACCAAGACCAACCTGCCCATCGACGTCTACGACAAGTCGGTGCCCGAGCGCACAACCGACGTGGGCGTACCGGTGGTGGCGCCATCGGGGCCACCGGCTCACTCTTCGTACACCCCGACCGCGACGCCCATCGACGACCCGACCCCGGTCGAGCCGCAACGCGCGGCGGCGCTTGCGAACACCATGAACGAAGTGATGCCGGCGTCAGCCCGCGCCACGTCGCCGGGATACGGCAGGGCGCCCGGTCCTGGGCCCGAGCTGAAGCGGCGCAGGACCCCGGCCACCCCGATCGGTGCCCGGCCGCTATCAGGCAGCGACTTCCCGCCGCTCAAGGCCCCCAAGCAAGCCCCACGGCGCATCCTGACCCCGGCGTCGGCGCGCAAGGTGCCCAAGCGGGCTAGCCGGTCGATCTACGATTTGCCGCTGGCGGTACACGTGATCCTGGGCCTGGCCCTCGGGCTTGGGGTGGTCGGGACCTACTGGTTTCTGCAGAACTTCGGGCATTGATCAGCAGGCTGGTCGACACCTACCGACGGACCGCCAAGCCGCGGGACATCCCATGGAACAAGTACGTCGCACGGCCGCTGGCCTCCGTCGTGCTGGTCGCGTTGGGCGGGGCGCGCGTGACGCCGAACCAGATCACGCTCGCGTCGCTGGTGGTGTTCGCGGTGGCGGCCGCGTTGCTGGTGCTCATGCCGGGCCAGCGTGGTCTTCTGATCGCGGTCGCCGTGCTCGAACTGTCGTACGTACTCGATTGCGTGGACGGGCAACTCGCGCGTCTGCGCGGTACCTCAAGCCCGGTAGGCGCACACCTCGATTTCCTCATGGATGAGCTGAAGGCATTTCTTCTGGTCGCCGCCTCGGCAGCGCGCCTGTGGGGCGAGCACGACGACGAGCGCTGGCTCGCGGAGGGTCTCGGCGGCCTGGTGGTGGTGGCCACGGCGATAAGCCTGACCACCTTCGTGCGCCGGCCCGAGTACGCCGCGGCGACCGGCGCGAGGGCGGCTTCCGGCGCCGGCGACTACGGCAGTGGCTTCGCGCCCATGCCGGTTACAGCCGCAGCGCGATCGCCTCTCGGCCACCTGGTCGGCGCGGTCGAATCGCTGGGCAAGTTCCTGATGCACTACCCAAGCTACATGGTGATCGTGGCCGCGTTCGATCGGCTGGATATTTTTCTCCACGCTTATCTGGCCATCAACGCCGCGCACGCCGCGCGCTCGTTGCTGGGGATCGCGCTCAAGTTGGGTAGGTTTTCGCGATGAGCGCGCCGCGGGTGCGTAAGGCCATCATCGTTGCCGCCGGGCGCGGGCGACGTCTGGGCGACAAGACCGCCGAGATCCCGAAGTGCATGGTGGTGGTGGGCGGGCGACCGATCCTGCACCGGCAACTAGACGCGCTCGCCGCTGCCGGCATTGACGAGGTGGTCGTGGTGCGCGGCTACCGCGGCGACTGCATCGACGGCGGCGGCCGCGCGTTGCGCTTCGTCGAGAATCCGGCCTGGGCCGACAACAACATCCTGGCCTCGTTGCTGTATGCCGAGGCCGAGATGGCGAGTGGCTTCTTTTTTTCGTACTCCGACATCGTGTACGCGCCCGCCGCCGCCACCGCGCTTGCCGCTGCTGCGGCCGCTGGCGCCGATGTCGCCCTGGTCGTCGACCGTCGCTGGCGCGACGCCTACGACGGCCGCACGGAACACCCGGTGCCCGAGGCTGAACTGGCGCGCGTGACCGGTCCTGCTGCCGCTCCCGTCGTCACCCGCGTCGGCAAGCTGGCGGTGGCTGCCGACGACGCCGCTGGCGAGTTCATCGGCTTGGCCTACTTCTCGGCTCGCGGTGCCCTTGCCCTGCGTGATGTGTGGCGGGGCGCGCTCGCAAGCGGCGGCCTCGAGGCGCCCTTCGGCCGCGCCGCGCACTTGCGCCAGGCCTACCTGACCGACGCGCTCAACGCGCTGGCCGACGGCGGCCTGGCGCTGCATCCGGTGTTCATCGACGGGCAGTGGCGCGAGATCGACACCGGCCAGGATCTGGCCCGCGCCGAGGCAGTGGTCGATTCGTGGCGCTGAGGC
>JANPCZ010000063.1:0-6946 GCA_031431215.1 Myxococcales bacterium | reverse complement strand
GCCGAGAGCACGACCACGCCGAACGACACCTCAGTCAAGTTCTGCTGGAATGTGAGGTTGCTGTCGATGGTGAGGAAAACATCAATCTTCCCAGCGGCAAGACGAAGCAGTTCGCCGTTCCTCTTGCCGGCCCATCCAGCTTCTGGAACCGTTAGAACTTCGTGACCGGCCAGGTGCTTCTTGAGACGCCGAGGAAGGCACTCGTCAAGCAGAACGCGCATATCGCGTTACCGCCTCGCCCGCGGCATCCAGGACAGATGCGACTTGCTCCCGGGTGACGGTTGGGAAGTCGTCGAGGAAATCGTCAACTCGATCGCCGCCTTTGAGGTAGTCGACCAACGTGTGGATCGGCACCCGGGTCCCTGCGAACACCGGGGTTCCCGACAGGATCTCTTGGTCAACGACCACCTCTAGCTTCGTGGTGCCCATGGCTCGCCTCCGTCGACGAGCCTAGCGCATTCCCGTCTGCGTGGCGGTGCGATGTTCGATCACGCGGTCACGCGGGCGCTGGCCTTCGGCGAGGGCGGACACTGTCTTCGGCGGCGAAGACCATGGCATATCCCCTGCGTCGTCGAAGTCACCATGCGGACCATCCAGGGGCGCTTCCTGTTGCGGCCCACGACGAGCTCAACGAGCTAATGGTCGGCGGGCTCACTGCGCAGGAGAAGTGAATTTCTGCCGCCGCCGACCCAGGTCGCCCTGCGCCCCTCCTCGCACGCCGTCTCCTTTTTACGAAGCACCTGGAACCTCGCGTTCGCCTTGGGAATCACCTGGCGCACGTCCCCGTGGACAACTTCGACCGTGGATCGCAACGGATCGAGAAAGCCGACGTTGCTGTCCACCGCGACAACTCGTCCGGATACCCCCGTCGCCAGCAACCGCACTCGTCGTGCCACCAACGCCACCCGCGCAGTTCCCAAGCTCGACCGTGGCGAGCTAGCCGACGGTTGGGGCGAAGCGGACGGTCGCGCCGGTCTTGGCGGTGATCTCGTCGTCGGTCACGTTGGCGGCTCGTTCGATGCACTTGAAGTGGTCGCCGGCCGGATCGAACACGCCCAGATCGGTGATGACCCGGCTCGTGCACGCGAGCGCGGTGGCCGGCAGGGACAGCGTGCGCACAAGTTTCGCGGCGCCGTTCTTGGCGGCGTGGGTCTGCAAGACGATCACCCGGCGCGCGCCAGCGGCAAGATCCATCGCGCCGCCCATGCCGGTGGTCATCTTGCCGGGAACGGTCCAGTTGGCGAGATCGCCGCTGACCGCGACTTCGAGGCCGCCCAGGATCGCAAGATCGATGTGACCGCCGCGGATCATGGCGAACGACAGCGCCGAGTCGAACACGCTGCCGCCGGGCAAGATGGTGACGGTCTGCTTTCCGGCGTTGATGATCTGGGGGTCGACCTCCGCATCAAGCGGGAACGGGCCCATGCCGAGCAAGCCGTTCTCGGAATGCAGGGTGACCGTGACGCCGGGCGGGATTCGGTTGGCGACCTCGGTGGGCAGGCCGATGCCAAGGTTCACGTACATGCCGTCCGCGATCTCGGCGGCGGCGCGTGCGACCATCTGATCCTGCGACCAGCTCATGGCGTGCCACTTGTCGGCCGCGTGGTGCGGAACTCGATCGGGTTCTTGTGGTCCTTGGCCTCGAAAATGCGGTGGACGAAAATGCCGGGCAGGTGGATGTCGTCGGGGTCAAGCTCGCCCTTGCCGCACAGGTGGTCGACCTCGGCCACGGTCACGCGGGCGGCGGTGGCGCACAGCGGGTTGAAGGCGCGTGCGGTCCGGTAGAAGCGCAGGTTACCGTCCGGATCGCCGACTGCGGCGCGCACGATGGCAAGATCCGCGCGCAACGGCTTTTCCAGCACGTAGCGTTTGCCGTCGATGTCGCGGACTTCCTTGCCCTCGGCGACCGAGGTGCCGACGCCGGTGGGCGTGAAGAAGCCACCCAGGCCCGCACCGCCCGCGCGTATGCGCTCGGCCAGGGTGCCTTGCGGCGAAAGTTCGACCGCGACAGTCCCTGCGGCGTACTGCTCGGCCAGGTCGGGGTTGCCGCCAATGAAGCTACACAGCACGCGCGCGACCTGTCGGCCCTTGAGCAGGATCGCAAGCCCCTGGCCCTGGTTGCCGCAGTTGTTGCTGATGATGTGAAGGCCACGCACGCCGCTGCGGGCGATCTCGTCGATGCAGCGCTCGGCGTTGCCCGACAGGCCGAACCCGCCGGCCATGATGGTCATCCCGTCCCGCAACAAGCCCGCGAGCGCTGCGCTGGCGTCGGCGTGGACCTTGTTGCTGGCCATGGACTGCTGGCTTGCTAGCGCGGAGCGAAGGCGGCGTCCAGCGCCTCGACCACCAGGTGAAGCCCGGCCTCGAGATCGCTCTCCGCGATGACGAGCGGCGGGGCGAGGAACACCAGGTTGTCGCGCTTGTGGACGTGGACATGGCGGCGGCGCAGGTTTTCGGCGACGCGCTTCATGCGGGCCGCGCCGGCGGGCTCGTCGCTGCCCGGCTTGTCGGCAAGCTCGATCGCCCACAACAGGCCCAGGCCGCGGACCTCGCGCACAAACGGTCGCTCCGCGCCCAGCTTGGCCAGGCGCGGGCGCAACCACTCGCCCAGACGCTTGGCGCGTGGGATCAGATCCTCGTCGCGGTAGGCATCGATGGCGGCGCAGATGGCGGCGCAGGTCAGGGGATGCGCGTAGGCGGTCAGACCGCACGACAGGAACTGCTCGTCGAACGGGCGCGCGACGCGGCCGTTGACGATCACCGCACCGCCGGGCGCGTAACCGCCGGTCAGGCCCTTGGCGCAAGTCAGCAGATCGGGCGAGACGCCGTCGTGATCGACGGCGAACCAGCGTCCGGTGCGGCCGAAGCCGGACAGCACCTCGTCGGCGATGAACAGCACGCCGTGCTTGTCGCAGATCTGGCGGATGCGGCGGTAGTAGCCCGGCGGTGGTACGAACACGCCGTTGGCCCCGACCACGCCTTCCAGCAGCACAGCCGCGACGCTGTCGGCGCCCGCGGCGGCGATGACGCTTTCGAGATCGCCGGTGCACGGCGCCGCCGAGTACGGGTCCGCCCACGACACGCCGTCGGGCAGCCCGGGATCGAAGATCTTGCGGCGCGGATCGCCCGACAGCGACAACATGCCCAGGCTGGCACCGTGGTAGCTGCGGCTGCGGTGGATGATCTTGCGGCGGCCGGTCACCAGGCGCGCCATCTTGACGGCGTTCTCGTTGGCTTCGGTACCCGACAGGCAGATGAAGGTCTTGCCGCCCGACATTCCGCGCGGCGCGATTTCAAGTAGCAGCTCGCCGGCGCGCGCCTTGTCGGGAAACACGGCCGAGGGGTAGGCGATGAGGCCACGCTCGGCGGCGGCGGCGAGTGCCCTGCGCATCGCCGGGTGGCCATGACCCAGGTTCGCGTTCCAGGTCGTGCTGCCGAAGTCGTACCAGCGGGCGCCGTCGGTGGTGAAGAAGAACGCACCCTCGCCGCCGGTGATCTCGATCGGCACCGCGTCCTTCTGCGCGGTCCAGGTGAAGAACACCTGTTGCGCCTGCCGGGCGGCCAAAGCTGACGGCCTGGACTCGCGGTTGCTCACGCGGCCCTGCACGCGGCCGCGAAGATGTCGACGGCCTGGTCGGCCTGCGCGCGCGACAGCACCAGCGGGGGCGACAGGCGGATGGCCTTGTCGCCGCATTCGAGCACCAGCAGGCCGCGGCGGTAGCAATCCTGGGCGATCGCGGATGCCACGTCATGAGTCGCCAGCTCGACGCCGATCATGAGGCCGAGGCCGCGCACGTCTTCCACAATCTTCATGCCGCGAAGTCTGTCTTGCAGCCGCGCTTTCAGGTGGGCGCCGACGCGGCTGGCATTGGCGAAAAGTTCGCCTTCCAGCAGATCCATCGTGGCCAGTGCGGCGGCAATGCACACCGGGTTGCCGCCGCAGGTCGAGCCGTGCGAGCCCGCCGGCCAGGTCATGAAGCGCTTCTGGGCGGTCATCGCCCCGAGCGGCATGCCCGACGCGAGTCCCTTGGCCAGCACGAACACGTCGGGCACCACGCCGAAGTGCTCGGCGGCGAACATCCTCCCGGTGCGGCCCAGGCCCGACTGGACTTCGTCGAACACCAACAGGATGCCGTGGCGGTCGCACAGATCGCGCAGGCCGCGCAGAAAGGCGCGCGCCGGCACCAGGTAGCCACCTTCGCCCAGCACCGGCTCGACGACGATGGCGGCTACCTCTTCAGACGACACCGTGCGTGCGAATAGGTCGCGCTCGATGCTGGCGAGATCGCCGTAGGTGGCGTGGTGCACACCCGACAGCAGCGGGCCGAAGTGTTTGCGGTACTTGCTCTTCGATGCGGTCAGCGACAGCGAGCCCATGCTGCGGCCGTGGAAGCCACCGCGGAAGGCGATCAGGTGCGCACGCTTGGTGTGGTAACGGGCGAGCTTGATGGCGGCCTCGATGCCCTCGGTGCCCGAGTTGGTCAGGAACGTCTGCCACCGGCGGCCGCGACCGGGGCCGCGACCGGCGGCGCTGGCGAAACGAGTGGCGTGCTGGTCGAGGCGCGCGCACAGATCGCCGTAGCCGGGGTAGTGAAAGTCGGTGCCGCAGATGTGGATCAGACGCTGCGCTTGCGCGGCGATGGCGGCGGCGACCGCGGGGTGGCAGTGCCCGGTGGACGCGGTGGCGACACCGGCCTGACAGTCGAGGAACACGTTGCCATCGACGTCCTCGACCATGCAGCCGGCGGCACGCGCCACCATCAACGGGTAGACGTGGATGAGCGACGGCGAGATAACCGGCATCGCGCGCGCTATCAACGCCCGCGCCTTGGGGCCCGGCAACGCCGTCACGATGACCGGCCGTCGATCTTGCAAAGCGCCCATGTCGGCTTGCAGGGCGATGTCGGTGCGGCGAGGCTTCTTGGCGGGCATCGCGACGGTGTCCTTCACTCGACGATGGTGCGGCTTTGCTCGCGCAGGTAACACGGGAGGGTGTAGAGGCCGCCGATGTTCTTGCCGCTGGAGCCGCTGGCCTTCCAGCCGCCGAATGGTTGGATTCCCGGCCACGCGCCCGTGGTGGCGCCCGCGGCACGGTTGACGTAGACGACCCCAGCTTCGATGCGGTCGAGGAAGGCATCGATCTCGGCTTGCTCGCGGCTGAACACCCCGGCGGTCAGACCGAACGGCGTGTCGTTGGCCTGCACCAGCGCTTCATCGAGGCTGGTTACCTTGGTGACGCACAGGATGGGGACGAATAGCTCGCTGCGGACGAGCTCGTGGTCGCGCGGCACGTCGGTCAGAATGGTCGGGCGCGCGAAGTAGCCGTGGGCGTGCTCGCCAGTCGTGACAAGCTCGCCGCCGCTGCGCACGCGGACAGCGGGCGTCGCGCGCGCCAGCGCCATGAACCGCTGGTAGTCTCCGTGGCTGCCCTTGGTGGCAAGCGGTCCCACGAAACTGTCGCGTAACAGCGGGTCGGCTACCTTCGCGGCCTCGGTCAGCTTCACCAGCCGTGCCAGGAAATCGTCGGCGACCTGCTCGTGCACGTAGACGCGAGAGCAAGCCGAGCACTTATGGCCGTTCATGCCAAATGCCGAACGGAACACCCCGAGCGCGGCTCGGTCCAGATCGGCGCTGGGCATGACCAGGGCCGGGTTCTTGCCGCCCATCTCGACGATGCAGGGCTTCGGGTACTGCGCGGAAAACCGCTTGTACAGATCGTGGAAGCCGACCTCGTACGAGCCGGTGAAGGTCAGCCCGGCCAGATCCGGATGCTGATTCAGGGCGCCGCCGACCACGCGGCCGCTGCCGGTGAGCAGGTTCAGCACACCCGGGGGCAGGCCGGCCTGCTGGAAGATCTCGGCCACCAGCACGCCCGACAGCGGCGTGTCGGACGACGGCTTGGCGACCACGGTGTTGCCGGTGCACAGGGCGGCGGCGATCGGCGCTCCCAGCAGGGCGTAGGGAAAGTTCCACGGCGCGATCACCGCCCACACCCCGTACGGACGCAGCACGCTGGTGTTCTGATCGGTGGGCGCCAGGCTGCCCATGGCGCGCACGTAACCGTCGTTGGCGCGCATCTGATCGTTGTAGTAGTCGATGAGGTCGGCCAGTTCCTCGATCTCGCCCAGCGCCTCGACGCGGTTCTTGCCCATCTCGAGAATGAGCCAGGTTGCCAGTTCGTAGCGCCGCTCGCGGATGGTGTGCGCCGCGCGGCCGAGGATGGCGATGCGATCTTGCCAGGGCGTCTTGCGCCAGCCGGGGAACGCAGCCTTGGCGGCAGCGACGGCGTCTTGCACGTCCTGCGCGGCGCCAGCCGCGGCGCGCGCGACCACGACGCGGGTATCGGCGGGGCTCAGACTGTCGGTGGTCGCCGTCGTTGTGCGCGCCTGGCCGTTGATCAAAAGCGATGTGGTGCGTCCGAGCTGGCTCTTGACGCTGGCGATGCCGGCGTCGAAGGCCGCCTGCAACTCTTCATTGTCGGCCGACAGGGTGATGTACGTGACCTTCGCTGCGGTTGCCATGGCTTTGTACCGTCGAACAGAGTACGAGCGTGCGGGAGCAGCGGCAAGTGCGCGTGCCGGCAGGTTTAGTCATTGACAGAGCGATTGCGGGTTCTTAGTCTCGCGCCTCGCTTCGGGGAGATGACAAAGAAAACATGACGAAGGCCGAACTTATCGAGCGGGTGGCGGCGCGAAAAGATCTGCCGAGGGATCTGACCAAGAAGTGTGTCGGGCAGATCGTGGAGGCGGTGTTCGTGGAGATCGGTGACTACTTCATCAAGGCGCGCATCAGCCGGGCCAACCCCGCGCGGCTGTCGTACCCGGGTTTCGGCAGCTTCACCAAGAAGCGGCGCCCGCAGCGCATCGGCCGCAATCCCCAGACCGGCGCGCCCATCACCATCCCGTCGCAGACCACCATCGTTTACTCGGCAAGCCAAGACCTGCGC
>JANPCZ010000062.1:0-9056 GCA_031431215.1 Myxococcales bacterium | reverse complement strand
CGGGTGCGGAACTACATCATCGAGCCGGGCAGCGGTAACCCCGGCTCGCCGATGGCGCGGCCGACCCCATCGCCCGGTCGACCATCACGCTCCCGGTGCGAGCTCGACCCGCCGAGCGTCAACTACCCTGCGCCGTAACAGTAACGCGCTCCGGGTTCGCGCTGAAGATCACAACGGGCAGCTCGCGCGGGATGTCCTTCAGCAGGTCCTCGCCGCGTTCCCTGGGAAAAAGAGGATCCAAGATTACGACGTCGAAATGCCGCCCGTCGCGCAAGATTTCCCCCGCATCCACGACCGAATAGGCAACCGTCACCTCGTATCCCCAGACACCCAGGTACCGGGCCAGCGCCGTGGCGACGAGCTTGTTGTCGTCGACCAACAGGATCGCGGCGCCCACATCCCGCGCGTCGTTGCCAGCCTTGCCGCCCGACTTCATCGCCTCCCCGACCCAAACTATGCGACGCCCTCCGACCCAAAACATACGGCACGATGTTGCGCCCCCCAAGGCTTTTCGGTGTCATGCACATGCACTACGGCCACCCATTCCCGTCGGTGTTAGGCTTACGATGAAGCAAGCGCCTGCCGTAGTCTTCAGTAGTCTTCCGGTGCCTTGGCCATGCACAGCGAACCCTCCATTCTCTGCGTCGACGACGACCCCGCGAACCTCATCGCCCTGTCCTACGCGCTCGGGGATCGTTTCCCCATCCTGACGGCCAACAGCGGCCGGGAGGCGATCGACGTTCTGGCCAAACGCAACGTTGGCGTGCTTCTCAGCGACCAAAGAATGCCCGAGATGCAGGGCTTCGAGCTTTGCCGGATCGCGAAGGAGCGGTTTCCCGACGTCTCGCGCTTCATCATCACTGCGTACTCGGACCCTGGCGCCATCCGCGAGGCGATCAATTGCGGGCACGTCATCCGGCACTTCATCAAGCCGTGGAACGAAGAAGATCTGGTCAAGGCGCTGCGAACCGGAATCGACGCCTATCACATGGCCACTCTCGGCCGCGCGCTGCAGGCCAGGCTGCCACGCGCCTCGCGGGATGCGGCCAGCACCTTCGTCCTCGGCCGCACGTTGCACGAGATCGCGAATCCCGCGGTCGCGGCCATAGCCATGCTCGAAGTCCTGGAACTCAAGGCAGCAGAGATCGAATCGGGTTTCCCCGACGCGCCGAGCGAGCTCAGTGAGAAGTTGCGGGACATGGGGGCCTGCGTCCGGGAGGCGATGGCCGCCATGAACACCCTCGCCAGCCGCCTTGACGTGTTCACGCAACTGGCGACGGAATCCCCGCTCACGGACGGTCCATCGAGCATCGCGTACGCGGTCAGGATCGTCGCGAACACCCTGGCTGGCGAGATTCGCGAGTGTTCGCTGCTCGACCTCGACATCGGGCCGGACGCCACCGTGGCGGCCGACGAGGTTGCGCTCGCTCAGATCGTCTTCAACCTGCTGGAACACATGATCGAGAGCATCCCCCCCGGCGCTCCTGGCGAAAACCGCATCACGATTCGCACCGGCCGCGACGGCGACCAGGGCTTTGTCGAGATGAGCGGCACGGGCATTGGCGTGACCGCCGAGACCGAGCGAAATCTCCTCTGGCCGCTGGATAGCTCGCGGCAGCCGATGGCGCGCGAACTCGGCCTCGTCATCGTCGGCGAGACCGTGCGTGCCCTCGGCGGGCGAGTTTCCTTGCACCCGGTGCTGCCGAGCCGTGGGTTGAAGATCCGTCTGGAATTGCCGCTTGCACCAGCTTGCACCTAACGACATGAGGCCATGACGGCCCACCCCCGCAGCTCCCGCCACGCGGCCTTGTTCCCTACCGTGCCCAGACGCTCGTGGGATCGAACTCGATGGCATCGAACGGTTCGAGCCTTGGGCACCGGCGGTCGACGCTTCCCTGGGTGGCGGCGAAGACCTGTCACGCGCCTCTGCCATCTTTGCCATGGCGCCAGTCTTCTCGGCACCCGCTGATCCTTCCCCGAAAGGCTCCGATGACCGTGTGCGCCCGAGATGTTTCGCCTTCTTGGTCAAGCCACACCTCCGGCTGCCCTCGCAACAACCGCGACCTGCGACAGGGTACCGCGACTGCGGCTCGCGTCAACGCCTCTCACCGGCTCGTCACCCACACCTTCCGGACACACCCTTCGGTAGTAGGTAGGTAGTGCGAGTCTGGCACCAAGAACTGTGGCGGAGATGAGCGACATGAAACTTTGGGTCGGCGCGCGCCGACCCAAAATCCCGGGTCTGCAACGCGCGCGCCAGGGCGAGGCCGCGATCTGCGGGCGCAAGTGCGCGAAAAACCAGCGCACGGGCAGGTAGCCCCCGTCCGTGGAACCCCTGACAGGCCCTGACCCCTGACAGATCAGTCAGTGGCGGCGACATGTCACCACCAACGGATCAGGTGCCGTCTTATTCCCGGGCTCGAAACGCGCCCGCCCGCAACTTCCACGCTCGCTTTGCCGACACAGCCGTCGTCACGACCATGAAACGCGGAAACGTCTTCGTCGGCCACGTGGCCGTTATGCTCATCTCGCTGCTGGCCGGGCTCGCCGGCGCCACCCAGTACACCGCGGCGGCGCTCGCGTACCAGCCCCGCCTGGGCCCACCGCTCACGGTGATCGCCGGCCGCCCGGTGTACGAGCCCTGGGCCTGGCTTGGCTGGGCCTACCGCTTCGAACCGTACGCCCCTCGCATCTTCGAGACCGCATCAACGATCGCCTACGCGGGTTTCTTCGGGGGTTTCGCCCTGGCGCTCGGTCTGGCGCTCATCCGGCTCAAGCGCACACCCGCAAGCAAGGCCTACGGATCGGCCCGCTGGGCGACGACGAAGGAGCTCCAGAAGGTGAGCTTGCTCGGCGACTCCGGCGTCGTGCTCTCGCAGACGGCCGAGGCGCGATACCTGGCGTCACCGGACGGCAAGGGGAGTGTGAAGTGGACCATGAAGCGCACTGGCCGGCTCCTGCGACACGCGGGGCCCGAGCACGTGTTCTGCTTCGCGCCGACGAGGTCAGGAAAGGGCATCGGACTCGTGATCCCGACACTCCTCACGTGGAACGAGAGCGTGCTCGTCTACGACATCAAGAAGGAACTCTGGGCTGCCACCGCCGGGTGGCGCAGGAAGTTCAGTCATTGCTGGCGGTTCGAGCCGACCGCCGCGGACTCCGTGAGGTTCAACCCCCTTCTGGAAGTTCGCCGCGGCTCCAACGAGATCAGGGATGCCCAGAACATCGCCGACATCCTGGTCGATCCCGAGGGCACATCAGACAGGCGCGACCACTGGCAGACGACCGCCCACACCCTACTCGTCGGCGCCATCCTTCACGTCCTCTACGCCGAGGCCGAGAGGTCTCTCGGCGGGGTGGCGGCTTTCCTTTCCGACCCCGCCCGGACCCAGCTCGACACGCTCAAGCGAATGCTCACCACACCGCATCTACCGGAAGGCCCGCATCGGGCCGTGGCGCAGTAGGCGCGCGAGATGCTGAACAAGTCGGAAAACGAGCTCTCGGGGGTGTTCTCGACGGCCATGGCCTGTCTCGGCCTCTACCGCGATCCTATCGTGGCGCAGAACACCTCCAGCTCGGACTTTCGCATCGCTGATCTGATGCAGGCCGGAAGCCCGGTTCCGTCGCTCGGCCGGCTTTCCTTCTTCGAGACCGAGCTCGCCTACCTGGCCGGGTACGGGATCAAGTGCTTCATGATCGCGCAGAGCCTGAACCAGATCGAGAAGGCCTACGGCCCCAACAACTCGATCCTCGACAACTCGCACGTGCGCATCACCTACGGCGCGCTCGACGAGCCCACCGCCAGGCGCAGAGAAAGGCTCGAAGATCGATCACGATGGCGAGAGCCCCCGAGTTGGGCATGCCGCCCTTTCGGTGACGACCGATCCGGAGGGCGGCGATGTCGGTCACCTATCACGCGACGGCTCCGCCGGCCGGCGCGCCCTGGGTGGGGCGCGCTGATCGGCCGGCTCCGCTCTCGCCGCCCGCAGCCGGGCAGCACCCGGCGCCGAACCTCTTGCAACTCGAAGCACCTTTCGACCGTCAATGTCTGGAACTGGAGAACCACCACATGGATCAGCCGCATCGGTTCAACGAGGACGACGACACCACGCGAGTCTTCGTTCGGACGGCCACGCGCCTGCAGCCCGCTCTTGCGGCTCCGCCTTCGCGGCGCGCACCACGCCCTGTCTCAGTTGCCGCCGGCGGTGACACGCTGTGGGACGCGAACGACGTCGCCAGGTACCTGAAGGTCAGTCGGTCCTGGGTGTACCACCGGGCCGAAGCTGGTCTGATGCCACATCTGCGCGTCGGTGGCCTCCTCCGGTTTCACCCCGACGTAGTTCGAAGTTTTGTCGGGCGACGGTGAGTCGGGAGACGACGAGCTCGGTCTAGGATCGTAGAGTCGCACTCAGGAAAGTCGTAGTCAGAAAGGGGCAGCGCGATGGCTTCAGTCAGTAGACGCGGCGGCAAGTGGTACCTCAAGTATCAAGACAACCGGGGCCGATGGATGAGGAAGGTCTCGACGGCAGAGACCAAGACGGAGGCCAAGCGGCTCGCCCAGGAAGTCGATCGCCAGCAGGAACGACAAAGACTACGTCTCGAGCCGCTCCCGCCCGATGACGGCGGCGGCACGTTGGCCGATCTCCTGCAGTGGTGGCTCAAGACGTACTCGCAGCATTCGCCCTCGCACGAAAGGAACATCTGCAGCGTCGCGAAGCACTTTCTTCGTGCGCCGATCGCGGAGCTGCGTCTCATGGATGTCACCCCTGGTGTGATCGAGACTTTTCTGCAGGACAAGGCCGAAACCCACTCGCCGCAGACGTTGAACCATCTTCGGCGCTTCCTGCTCACTGCATTCAATCGCGCCCGGCGAGCCGGCCGGTATACCGGCTCGAACCCCGTCCAGGAGGTCGCGCGGCGGAAGGTTCCGAAGCGGAAACCGGACTTCCTCCGTGTCGAGGAGATGCCCCTGGTTCTCGAAGCGCTCTTCGCCAGGTGGCGCCCCTTGTTCGCTACGGCGATCTACACCGGCCTCCGCAAGGGTGAGCTACTGGGGCTGCGCAAGTCCGATGTCGATCTGGCGGCCGGGTTGATCATGGTCGGTCGATCATACGACCGCGCCACCAACAAGGGTCTTCGCGAGGAGGCGGTTCCGATCGCCGCCGAGCTGCTTCCGTTCCTTCGGTTCGCGATCCAGAGTTCACCTTCCGATCTCGTCTTTCCGCGCCCGGACGGGTCGATGATGAGAGAAGACGTGGACGTCGAGAACGTCCTTCGCCGCGCGCTGGGTCGCGCGGGCATCGTGACGGCCTATCATCACGTTTGTCGGAAGAAGGACTGCCATCATCTGGAGGTCGCGTCCGATGCTTCGGAGAGGCGATGCCCGGTGCACGGGATGCGGCTGTGGCCGAAGGCGCAGGTCCGGCCAATCCGGTTCCACGATCTCCGGCACACCACGGCGAGCCTGCTGTTGATGTCGGGCGCGAGCCTGGCGGCAGTCCAGAGAATCCTGCGGCACAGCGATCCCCGGATCACGACCGAGGTGTACGGGCACCTGCTGCCCGGGTACTTGCGAGCCGAGATCGATCGCCTTGCCTTCGGGGTGAAGGGCCCAGACTGTGGGTCACAGGATTCGCAACCGGTAGCAGGCAGTGCGCGCCCTTTTGGTCCACCCGTGGTCCAAGAGCCGAAGGAGGCGGCTTCGGACGCGCCGATGCGATCGAAAAAAACCAATGATAGCGATGAAGTTGGCTGTGGGCGCGGCGGGACTCGAACCCACTACCCTCGGCTTCGGAGGCCGATACTCTATCCAGATGAGCTACGCGCCCTGACTGACGGAGCGCTTGATTACCGCGGCGGAAAAGCCCGCGCAAGCTTGCCGCGCTGTGCTGTCGCCGCACTGGCGTGGGTGGACCTCCGACGGGAACCGTTCATGCCGGCGACTCGCCTCTCGGCCCGGCGGCGTTGGCGGCACCCCGACCGGCCCCAAGGAGTCGCCCGGTGTCGTGGTAATTTTCGCACTGTTCATGACCTTCGCGCGGCGCGGGCTTCTCGGAGCAGGCTTGGGGCTGGCATTGCCGGCAGGGGTAGGCGCGCAGAGCGATCTGCCGCGCAAGGTGCGCAAGACTGTCGGCGCCTATGCCTTCTCGCTGTCGCTGTCGACCGACTTTGATCAGATGGAGGAATCCGAGGGGCCGGGAGGCTCGCGCATCTGGACGTTTCTGACCAAGCCACGCCCCGATGGTGGCCAGGGCACGGTGCAGGTGTCGGTGTTCGACCTCGAACAAGTGGCGAAGGCCAGCGGCGATCCCGGCGCTACCAAACTGGACACCGATCAGTTGCTGACGACCTTGCTCAAGGGCATGGCGTCGCGACGGCGCGGATGGAAGCAGTCGCAGCCCCGGGTCGAATCGCTTGCCGGGGTGGCGGCCAAGCGGGTCGAGTGGTCGGGCGCCATGGCGGGCCCGCAGGGTGACCGACCGGCGCGCGGGATCATGTTCGCCGGCCGTGTCGGCCCGATGGCGTTCGCCGTGCACGCCGAGGACATCGAGCCGTTCGCGGCCAAGACGTTGCCTTTGTGGGAGCGCGCCCTGCGCAGCTTCACCATCGCCAAGTCGAAGTGAGCGGACCTACCCCCGCCGAGCCGGTGACGCGACCAGCACGATGATCGGGAAGATTTATAAATATAAATTGTATTACCCGATACTTTTTAGTTGGCGTAAAATCATCGGCTGGTTCTGACGATGCACGGGGAGATGGACGACAAGGCCATGTCTGCGCCCGGCGGGGCGGCGGCGGGTAAGCGCTTCGGGCGCTACCTGCTGCTCGACCTGATCGGCCGCGGTGGCATGGCCGAGGTGTACCGCGCGGTCACCCACGGTCCGGGCGGTTTTCAGCGCCAGTTCGTCGTCAAGCGCATCAAGGCTGACAAGGCGGCGAGCAAAGAATTCGTCGAGATGTTCATCAACGAGGCGCGCATCTCGGCGCTGCTCGACCATCCCAACATCGTCCAGATCTACGAGTTCGGTCAGGTTGACGGCGACTATTTCCTGACCATGGAATACCTGCGCGGCCAGGATCTTCTGAGCGTGCTGCGAAGGCTCAAGGGTCGCGCGCAGCACGTGCCGGTCGCGCTCGCGGCCCATGTTGCCTGCGAGGTGGCGCGCGGGCTCGACTACGCTCACGGGCTTCTGCATGCCGGCCGGCCCTTGTCGCTGGTTCACCGCGACGTCACGCCATCGAACATCATGTTGTTGCGGGCGGGCGGGGTGAAGCTGCTCGACTTCGGCATCGCACGCGCGGCGATGAAGCTGCGTTCAGCCACGCCGGTGGCCGGGCTGGTCAAGGGCAAGCTGGCGTATCTGTCGCCCGAGCAGGTGCGTGGCGGCAAGCTCGACGGGCGGTCGGACATCTTCTCGCTGGGCGTGGTGTTGTGGGAGTGCCTGGCCGGCAAGCGCCTGTTCTTCGACCACAATGATCTGACGACGATGCGCAACGTGATCGAGCGGCCGATCCCGTTGCCGTCGACGCTGCGGCCCGAGGTGTCGCCCGAGCTCGACCGCATCGTCATGCAGGCGCTGCACCGCGATCGTGACCAGCGCTTCGCAAACGCCGGTGCGCTGGCGGACGCGCTCGAAGAAGTTCTTCGCGAAGCGCGCTTCTCGGCCCACGCGACCGTGCAATTGCTCGAGCAATTCTTCGGCGACGAATCGGGCCGCGAGGCGCCGCTGCCCGAAGACACGCTCGTCGATGGGCAGAAGGCGGTCGTCTCGCGCGGGGCGAATGCCGAGCCGGATCCGATCATCGAGGAGGGTGGCTACACCACGGTGAGCTCGGTGCGGCCGCTGCCCGAGGGCTTCCGTACGGCATCGAACCGGCGGCGGATCGCGATGGGACTGGCGGGGCTGGCGGCGTGTGCTGCGGTGGTGGTGGGGGTGATGGGGCGGGGTCGCGGAGCGCGGACCGGCGCGCAAGTGGCGGCGGTGGCGCGGCCGGAACCGCGGGTCACGCCGCCGGCGCCAGCCGTCGCTGCCCGGCCCGCAGCGGCCGAGTCCGAGCCGCCGGTGCCGCCGATTCCGCCGGTGGCAGCGAGTGCTCGCGAGACCGGGCCCGATGCCAGCGACACGGTGCGTTCGCGGCCCCCCCCATCGGGATCAGCGCGCAGGCGCGTGGCCGACACGGGCGGGTTGTCCTCGTCCGCGAATGTCGGGTTCGATGCGGGCAAGGCGAAGGCGGCTCTTGGCCGCGGCCTTGTGGCGCTGCAGACCGGTGAGGTGTTGCGAGCGCAGCACGAGCTTGAGACCGCATTCGAGGCCAACCCGTCGAGTCCGCAGATCCTGGGTGCGCTGGCTGAAGCCGAGTTCGAGTTGTCGCAATATGCGCGGGCTCTGGCGCACGCGCAGCGGGCGGCGGCGCTGTCACCCCGGGTGATGAAGCACCGGGTGTTGGCGGGCGATGCGTGCTTCAAGCTGGGCCGCTTCACCGAGTCCGTCGATGAATACGCCGCCGCCGCCGCTGTGGATCCTGGTGATGCCACGATCCGTGCCCGCCTTGATCGTGCTCGGGACAAGCTGGCCGGCAGGTAGCGACGTTGCCCGGGTATCGCCATGGAATGAGCCTGGGGCTGGCCCTGGCCGCCACGGGTCATGTCAGAATGAACGGGTGACGCCCGCCGCGCTTGGTCGGCACCGGAAGCGGCTCATCGAGCTGCGCGACGAGATTGTGCGCGAGGGCGACATCGCCATCGATCCGGTGCGCACCGACGCTACCGGCGGGGATGGGGACGAGGACGCGCAGCCGCTGGCCGAGATGAGCCAGGTCATCGCCTCGAAGCGGAACATCGCGCGCACAGGGGTGCTGGCGCGCGTGCGCCAGGCGCTGGCACGCATCGAAAGCGCGCCCGACCGCTTCGGCCTGTGCGCCGAGTGTGAGGAGCCCATCGGCAAGCGCCTCATGCTCTTGCCCTATGTCGAGCTGTGCATCGAGTGTCAGGCGGCGCGCGACGACGAGCAGGCCGCCGCCCGATCCGGCCCCCGGCGCCACCTGCGCGATTTTGG